>JAFGFI010000120.1 GCA_016931185.1 Anaerolineae bacterium | reverse complement strand
GTAAGGGCGCGCAATCCTGCATCGTAGGGGTCGGGCACCTGCGTCTCCTGTGGGCGTACCACTTGCTGGCCTCTCGGCCCCAGTTGATAGCTCCACACATCCTGCGCCAGATCGAGACGCACGTAAAGCCGGAATTCCTTGCGATGGGGCCACTTTTGCAGCGTGAAGGGAGCTTCGGGACTCTTCAAACGGGCGTAGCGCGTGTAATCGCGATCCCAGAAAATATCCCACAGCGCGGCTTGCAGTTCGGTATCGCTGAATATATTACGGATGCGACCCCAATTCAGATCAAAATAGTCCTGGATCGGCCACCAGAGATATTTATACTCAAAATGCATATAATCATTGCCCAAGATTTCTTCCACCGCGCTGTACTGCGGTGAACCCGCGATCACCACCGGACACTCGAGCAGCGTATCGTGATCGGGCGTGGTGCTATAGAAGTAAGCGTTGGGATAATCGGTCATATACCACGTCAGCGGCCACGAACCATCCTCGCCATACGCAACCTTCACATCGCGCGGCGCGCCGGTAGTCCGCCAGGAAATATCCTCCACCTGGCGCAGCGCAATCTTAATATCGGGTGTGGCATGGGCGTAAACCAGGAACTCGGTCGCCAGATCGTAAGTACTAAAGTTGAACATCATCGCAGCGCGCAGTGTGATGGCCGATAGAAAAATGGCAGCAACCAGGACACAACTTTGCAATGCACGCCGCGTGCCAATCCGCCACCAACTCCACACCAACAGCGCACTAAAGGCCATTACCCCCACCAACGCACCGATCCCCCGTCCCAGCGGCTCCAATTGCGCAATTGTCGGCCCTGCCTCGGAGATACCGGGCGCAAGCGCGGTCACCAGCGCGTTCGTGGAACGCCCCAGGACAACCCAAGCCGTGAGTAGAAGGGGAATGGTAATGAGGAAGGTGATGCCGGGGGGGAGGAAGAGCAAGGAATGAGGAGTATGCTCCACGGTCTGGGAGATTTCGTCGGACACGGCTGAAAGGTCTTCGATTGGGCCGGCTTCGGCAATGAGGGGATCAGAGGAGAGCGAAGGAGAGAGAAAGGTCGGCAGGTGTAAATCAGACAGCATGTGCGCCAGCCCCCAGGCGGCCAGGAAACTACTGGGAAGCACGATGTGGACGAGGAGCCACGGCATCTTCTCGCCGGCATAAGTGTAGGCGATCCACGCCATCACCGTCCAACCCAACAGAAACAGGGGGAACAGTCGCTCCAGGTTAAGCGCGGGCACCTCATTATGTTGATCGGCAGATTTAGCAGACTTTACAGCAACAGAGGGAACCCATTGCGCCAATACGGCCAACCCACCCCCTACAGAGAACAACAGCGGCAAATATTCGTAGAGCGAACCGATAAACAGATAGTAGTACCAGGGTTGGCTACCGCGCTCCACCCCCTGTTGCGCCATCCAGTAAGCCAGTCCCCCGACCAGGCCGGAAAGCGCGCCCAGGCCATTGGTGAAGAACGTTGTATACAACACAAAGAAGATCGCGTAGTGGATCAGACCCATCGTGGGCCAGTGTTCCGTATTCCACCATAGACCAAGCAGCGCGGAGCCAACGAGCGACATCCCCACCACCAGCAGAGCCGATACCAGGGAGCCGGTCGGCAGGGAACCGAGGTTGCCGTTCATCAGGGCATCGTAGAAAACGCCCATATCCACCCCCGCGACAAACTTGATCAGGAAGGCGGATCCCAGCGGCAGCGTCAACGTACCTATGACCATCAACAGGTCAAAGAGGCGGACCTGAGCCATCCGCGCCTCCCCCACACCATAATAAACCAGCACTACCGCCCCGATCAGGGTCACAAAGGCTAACGCAGCCGCGCCGCGCCCCCACCAAGGAATGGAAACGTTCGCCACGCGCGTATTGCCCGCCTCATCCAGGTTCTTCTCCTCCACCTGTGCGCCCATAAATGAGATCCCGAACACCAGGCCCATCACCAGCACCAGTCCTAGTGCCAACAGGAAATACTGGAACATATCCACGCGCGCCCACTTAATGCGGATGACCTGCCAGGCAAAGGGGATAAAAAGCAGGACGGCAAAGATCGCAGTATAAATATAGGCGACCTCTTTAGTAGCATACGTCAGGGCAAAAAAGGCCGCCAGCCAGTACAGCCATTTATGCCGTCCATCCTCCAGGTACTTGAAAATAGTCCATAACCACAGGACGGCGAACAACATCACCGGCGCGTCGTGGCGAATGTAACGCGAATAGTAGGAAATCGAGGGCGAGATAAGCAACATTACGGACGCAATTGCGGCCCCACGTTTACCGATCCACTTGCGGAACAGCAAGGGCGACAGGACCAACAGCACGCCCACCAACGATGGATAAATCCGGGAAGTAAAGTCACTCACCCCAAATAAAAAATAAATCAGTGCCGTTACCTCGAAGAGCAACGGACCATGCATCATCGGATTGTGTTGGAAGCCCGACCCCGAATAAAGGTTCCACGAGAACTTAGTGTGGATGCTCTCATCGTGGCTGATGGCGCGCTCGCCGAGCATGTAGAAGCGGCTGGCCAACGCCAGCACCAGGATGACAATATAGAAAACCTTCTCCCAACGACGCAACCGTTGATTTAACTTTGTAAGCATAGACATTCAACGCACTCCTTCGCACATAGGTACGTCGCACTTTCCGCAGTGCCATGCACCTGTTTTCACTTACTATAATTCAAGTTGCCACCTGTATATCAAAATCCTTACAGGACACGGATCTTCCTTATGTTTTCATCCGTGAAATCCGTGTCCAAACTTCTTAAAATTGTCCTGGTAGCAATGTGAGTTACTATAACAAATCCCCACCGATAATATAAACCCCATCAAGTCATATTATAACGAAAGAAAATATACCACAAAGCCGCGAGATGTCATGAGGAGAATCTATGTTCACAATCTATCTGACAAACGTAGTATACATACCATTTATACACCAATATCTTGAGTAAATTTATACTTCTTCCTTAGTTGCTTTCAATATATAAGATATTTATTGTTCATTGGAATGTTTTTTTCTGTAAAATAAGGTCGTAAAATTCAAAACAAACTTTTCAAGAAAATTACCATATAGCGAAAGGAGGTGCGGGATGATGCAGACGGGGAGTTCTCTACTTTCAGGACTTACAAGTGTGATCGCCGTTGTCGCATTGCTGGGTCTAGCCGTGGGTATTGGTGTTTCTAACACAGATCTACTCAATTTCAATCGAAGTGTCGCAGAAGCAGAAACGTTGAAATATACCGCCGAATTACAGGCACAACAAAATCCTATCATACTTCAATATTTCGAACGTATTCAGGATGCCGAAACCAAAGCCGCAATCGAAAAAATTAACATTGAAACGGAGGCTTTCAGAGAAGAATTAAAATCTAAACTCATCGCCAAACAAAGAGCAAACGCTGTGTGGCTAATGGTTGGCCCCCTTGCAGTATTGACTATCGCAATTGCACTTGGCATCCTCCTAGTTCAATATGGCCGGAGCCGGCTTTTATTAGCGGAAGCCAAAGCTGCACAAATCAAAATGATTCAAGTGGCACGCGCAAACGAGAGAGCCTGGCGTACAGACGAACTCACACAACAAGCCAAAATACCGGCAGAAGGCGGAAACGGACATCATACGGTTGAAGCAGCCGTAACGCGCTAATTCTTAATCAGCCGGATATGCAAACTCATCCAACTTAATCAAAAGGAGGTGCTTATTGACTTGATAAATATAAATAACTTCAACCCATACCCCCCACGGCAAAGAGCCGATGGGGGGTTTTAATGACCTGACTGGTATCTCATTCCTGGTGGACCAAAATAGGCGATAGCCACGTCATATCATTTCTATCCAGCGCGGCTACTTCACAACGCGCTTTCCACAAAGCGATTTCTGGACTTCCTTGTTCAAGTAGAGAATGATAAAAAACTCGTGTGAGTCGTGGTGCCCCCACATCCGAAACTGGCCAACGGAACCCCAGGGTTGAAGGAACGCCCGCCTGGATAACTGCATCTGCCAATCCCAAAAAGTCATCGTCAAGTAAATCGCCGGAATCTCCAACCTCGGTGGCATCACAACAACTGAGATACACCAGACTTACCTCTGATCGCGCGAGCAGTAACTTTAGTTCGGCAGCTTTCATAGGTACAACATGCCCTTTTTTATCCTCACGAGACCAGAAGTACAAGCTGCTCTCTTCCGGCGAAGTCGTATCATATCTCCCATGCCCCGCATAATGAACAATATCATACTTCGCATCGTGTAATTCCATTCTAACTCGTTGGCAGGTAGCTTGTTCTGTGGGTATATATGTGACATCAACAGGAATATACTCTTGGCCCTGCAGAAAATAATACAAATTCTGGGTTTCACGGTCTACTCCGCTGATACTTGGCCTGGTATTTGAGGCGATAATCAAGACTCGTAGTTTCTTCAAACGGGCCAACATCTTGGGGGAGATAGCTTCTCGCCGGGGCAACGCATCACAGATAAAACGTGAAACCGGATGTTCTAAGACCAGGTACTCAGATGGATGATCCAATCGCATAAACTCTAAAGGTAAGCCCAGAAATTCTCGCGAGGTCTCAAAAACCAGTGAAAGTGATTGGCTGGCAACGCGAGCTTCTAAGAAAGCGCGACTGACTTCAGGATGATCCATAAAAATATCACGCCACAGACCTTGACCCATCTCCTCTATTTGGAAACGTCTGTCGGGAACCTCACACCTGACGCGATCTGTTTTTCTAATATAGGGTGCTAAGTCTACATTCAGGATTTTTGAGGTATGGCTGGAATGAACATAATGCCCGCGTGACCTTAAAATCAAAGGACAGGCATTGGCAAGTAACAGGGACAAATGTGTCCTATCGCCTGATGCTTGAAAGCATAATGACTGGGATTCTTTGGAAGCTTCCCGTATCGTCGTTAGAATTTGTTGCCCCACATCGGGGGTTTTTTCAATAAAATCAACAACCCCCTGGTAGCGGATGGCCCTGACAATTTGTGCGGTTTTCACATATTGTGTAAGCATAATCACACGAATCTGCGGGTTGAGAAGACGGAATGCCATCGCCAGGCTTAGACCACTCTCATCATCTTCTGCTTCCCCATGGAGACGGACATCGATAAGCGCAAAATCAAAGGATTCTTGCGTGACATAGCCTAAAGCCTCACCTTCATTAGATGCAGTACATACTGTATACCCTTCATCTTCTAATAATCCACTTAGCGTATCTCTAACATCCGGCTGGTCGTCAACAATTAAGATTTTACTCATAGTTCCTCATCCTGTATGCATCGCGCTTAATCTTTCCGCAATCAAAGCAGCGGAGAGCAAAGCATGATCGCGCTGTAGCGCTGGCAGATCCATCACAGTAAATGCCTTAAGGGCATTAAATAACAAACCGACGAGATACGTACGCTTTGTATCGCACAAAGGGTAATGGAAAGCAAGCTGGCGTATCTTGAGAACAGCCTCGTGCGCTTTACTAATAACCGGGTTTTGGGCAATACTCTCAGGAAGTGCAATATGACACAAATCCGTACTATTAAACAACGCGTGTTCCCAGGTTTGCAATATATCCCACGCACTACATTCAACCAGTGAAACCCTTAAAAAGTTCTCCAGGGCCACGTAATCCTGTAATAAAGGGCCTTTGCAGACATTGGCAAAATCAATAAGCCACGCTTCATGTCGCCGGTCCACAAGGATATTGTGCCCATGAAGGTCTCCATGGATGGTGGTTTCCGTATAATCGGCATGCAGGTCCGCCGAAAGTGCAAATAAAACCGGGTTCAATAAGGATATCCCTTTATCAAAGACCAAGAAATCAGGAGCATCCTCCCCTATATTGAATGAATGTCGTCCTCCCAGTGTTTTATGTAGACAGGTTTGCAATTTCTTTTCGTCCAGACGTAAAAGCGGCATAAAGACGGTGCGAAGATCGGCTTGTCTACACGACACAGCATTGTGGGTCCGCCGTGGGAAACAAGTCTCCAGGTACAGATTCTCAATAACAGAAAGTATCTCTGCGGTGCTGGCTCGGGCATAGAAGTCAGCAAATTCAACAGCATGTCCGAGGCCAGCAAAAGTATATAAAATACCGGCTAAGGAACGTGTCCACTTGACCTCCAAAGCTGTAGGCAAGCGATGCTCCCCAATCATCCCCCGGACATCCTGCCTATACCTGCTGGCTTCTTTTTCAATAAGAGCCGGGGCGCCAATCTTGGCGATAAGTGGCTCTCCCTGTTCATTTTCACGGTGCCAGGGTATGATTTCAAAGACGGCGACACTGCTATATCCTCGTCGCATAGAGCGGATCTGAATCTGCTTATATCCCAAAAACAGTTTGCGCAAAAGTTCTTCTGCTTCTTCTTCAAACTGATACTGGGATGGCTTCTTTGTATTGATGAATACTATTTTCCTTGATAAATCTTGTAGGGAATTATCTATATCTTGTATCTCAAGCGTTGGATCAAGCCCGATATGCTCAAAAGCACGTTCCACCCGTTCTAAAAGATGTTCCATCTCATTTTTTTCTAAAAAATCAAACGCGGGGGAACGTCCATCCGGACCGGGCTGCAAAGCTTCCTGAACCATTCTGACGGTTGCGTAGCCCGTTAAGAGAATAATCGCAACAGTCGGATCGATTTCATTGATTTCATGCATAAGTTGCAGCCCTTCATGGTTGGCCGCATCTGATTCATCCAAACGAACATCCAATATCGCGACATGAAAACGTTCAGCATCTAACAGATGCAATGCTTCGGCTCTGCTCGATGCTGAACGTACCTGGTATCCTTCATCTGAGAGAAGTCCAGAAAGGGTTACGCGCACATCGGGGAAATCATCAACAACGAGAACACGACCATGATAAGCGGACATACATATCTCTAACGCCCCAACATCTCTAGCACCATTTGCGGCAATTTATCCGTTTCTGTCTTCGGAATATAGTTTGCTACCAAACTCCCTTGTGAATCTGGAATCATCGCGCGGTCTACCACCTCCTGCGTCCCATAACCAGTAATCAGAATCACTTTGGTCCCCGGCCATTGTGCCCTGACCCTACTTGCCAATTCCAACCCATCTTTGTTTTTTGTATCCGACTCATCTAAACGCAAATCCGATACAATCAAATCAAATTGATCGCTACTAAGTAAGCTCAATGCGCCGCTTAAAGAATCAGCTACTTCAATCTCATATCCCTCATCTGCTAAAAGCCCCTTGAGCGTTTGACGCCAATCGGGCAAATCATCGACTATCAAGATTTTATGTCGCTGGCCTGTCATATTTCCCTCCTCACCTCTTTATCTAACCCGCCACTGCCGGAACAACGACCAACTCAGTAACACGCTCTAAAAGGTCATTGGGGCTAAAAGATTTTGGAAGATAACGGACTGCTCCCTTTCGATAAGCGTCGAGTGCCTCTTGCGGCGACGGTTGCACCGTCATCACAACAACCTGTTTATCGGCAAATCGCTCTTTGATAATCTCAAGGAGATCCAAACAGCGAGAACTGGCGATGATCAGGTCAAATCCGTCTTCTTCAAGCGCCGCGAGCGCGGCAGCCCTGTCCGTCGCCACAACAATTTCGAAATTGCTCAAGGTGCTTTGTGCAAAGCTGACCCAATGGGATTCACTATCTACGATCAAAATACGGGCACTCATTGCAGCACCTCCTCTCCGCCATTCATTATCGGTATTTTTACTAACATCGTGGTTCCAGTTGAATCGCTCCTTTCTATAGATATATCACCACCAAGTGTTTGCAATATCAATCGACTGAGCCATAACCCAACCCCCGATCCCTTTTCCGGGTCTTTGGGAGGCACGGGCTGTCCAAAAAGACGCGCCTGAATCTCAGGAGGGATACCCGGGCCGGTATCCTGGACGCGCACACAAATCATGGCATCTGTCAAACAACTGGTGATTTTAATGCTACCGCCTCTGGGCATCGCGCGATAGGCATTATCAACTAAATTATGGAAGACTTCTGTAATTTGCCCCACAGGCGCGTAGATAAGCGGTATACGCTCATCTAGCTCCGTCTCGACAAGTACCAGCGGAGTTGTATTATCATGACGTTGTTCTCTAATCTTAAGGATAACTTCATTTAAAGTAGCATTAACATTTACATACTGGCTCTCCATTGCTTTCAGAGGTTCTTGAATCCGGGTAATGGTCTCTGATGTGTAACGCACATTGCGCTCAATAAGGTCAAGAATGCTTTTCGTAGTTTCGTCTCCTGGCTTTATGCGTTTACGCAAGCGTATCACATTAGGATTAATAATATTTAACGTATTGCTAATGCGGTGTTGTAATGCGGCCGTAGCAGTTCCTAAAGTACTCAGTTGTTTTGCGGCTACAACCTCCGCCCGCGCCTGTTGGTAGAGTTCAGCATTATGAATGGCTACGGCAGCCTGATTTACCAAAAGACGTATAACACTTTTATCTTCCTGAGAAAATGTGCGGGGGGAAAGATAGTGAACAAATATAATCCCTACTGTTCTAGAGCCAATAACCAATGGGGCAATAATATATGATCTAATCCCCTTTGCATCAGCGAAATCAGTTTTTGCTCGCTCTTCACTTGCGTCCTCAAAAAACTCAAATTTCTGACTTCTTGCCATACGTGCTACAACCCCATTATTACTGGGGAGTGACGGTTTATCCGTAATACTCCCCCTACGGATCCCCGATATAAATTCTCCCCTACCGGCATCGTAAAGAAACAGTGTGGAAAAATCCGCTCGCATAATCCAATTGGTATTCACAACAACAGAATCAAGTAATTCATCCAACGCAAGTTGTGATGTAATTTTTGTACTTATTGCCTGAAGATCAGACAGACGTTGTACTAAACTCTTCTGTGCCAGTAAACGCGCATTGTCAATAGCAACAGCAGTCAGGTTCGCCATACCCTGCAAAACTCTCAGATCATCGCTGTTGTAGATATACTCCTTTTTGGGATGATACGTTGCAATAACACCTATTACCCTCTGGCCAATCATCATCGGCACACCAAGCCAAGATGGAAACTCAATAGGGCTTTTCCCTTCCCAATAATCCTTTCGACCTGGCTCGTTATACCAATTTTTCCCCTCCTCTTTTGTGGTTATCAATATCGACTTCTTCGTGCGAATAATTTCTTCCGTCCGTCCTTGCCCAGCTTTGCGCGGCTGCCAAAGCTCTTCCGTCGCTATATCAGCACGCCTGCCATTTACAAAAGCCAGCCCGAAATGGACCACACCTGTCGCGTCATCGTAGAGAGCAATATACATATTGTCTGTATCCATCAATGGGCTAGCTTGCTCATAAACAATTTCTAAAAGTCGCTGTTCGCCCTCCTGGATACTGGCCGAAAGGATTTGCCCAAACTCAACCAAAGTTTCCAGGCGTTGGTTGATGTCGTAGAACATTCGCGAGTTGTCCAGGGCGATAGCTGCCTGGCTTGCGATAGCTTGAAGAACGGTAAGATCGTCTTTATCATATATATATTCATATTCAGGATGATAAGTAGCAACAACCCCTAACACTTTCTCACCAACCATCATCGGCACACCAAGCCAAGATGGCAGAGCAGATCCTACATACTCCTCGTGCCCAGGTTGTGCATACCAATCCTCAGCTTCCTTTTTCGTCGCATGGAATAGAGGTTCCTTCGTACGAATGATTTCTTCAGTCTTACCCTTTCCAGCCTTTCTTGGCCCCCAATCCTTATGATTTTTCACATCAATTGCTTTACCATCCATAAAAGCCAACCCAAAGCGAACAATATCCGTTGCTTCATCATACAGAGCGATGTACATATTGTCCGTATCCATTAACTCGCTGGCTTTTTCGCGGACCAAATCAAGCACCTCTGATTCTTGTAGACGCGCCCCTTGCGTTAATGCCAGTCCCATCTCGTTAAGAATACGTTGGGTTTCATACATCTGCGCATTCTCAAGGGCAGTGACACGTTGAGATTCATACATTTGCGCATTCCCGATAGCAATAGCAGCCGACCCAGCTAAAGCTACCAATAAACGCTCGTGATCTTCTGTAAATGCGGCAAGTTCGGTGCTTTCGAGATTTAACGTGCCAATAATTTCACCTCTATAACGTAGAGGGACAGTGAGTTCAGACTGTACATCCCCACTAACTTTTTGATAATGAGGATCGTTACTTACATCCTCACAACGATAGAGTGTATCTGTTAAAACTACATAACCGTTAATACTCTTTTCGTTTATAGGAACACATACTTCCTGCCGAGATGAAGTTGACACCCGGTTAACTTCAGTTGCAAAACATAATGCCTGTTGCTTTTTATCAAGCAACCAAAGGTCCCCATATTGTACAGAAGTTAGGTCTACAGCTTGCTGGACAATCAAATTAAGAATTTCCTCAAGGGGTTTTTGCCCAATATAAATATATACATCATTTAGTTTTTCTAGTACTTTTGCCTTATCTTCTATTTGTTGGTATAACCTTACATTGTTAATAGCAAGAGCAGCGTAATCAGCAAGCATCATAGCAAGCTGTTCTTCCATCTCTCCAAAGGCGTCTACCCTGGAGTTTTCAATATTGAGAACTCCTATAAGTTCTTTACCAATTAAAAGTGGTACATCTAACTCGGAGCGGGTTTCAGCTACATGTTTAATATACCGAGGGTCGCGTGTGACATCCCCAACCCGAACCGGTGCTCTCAATTCCGCAGCGGTACCGATAAGTCCCGCTCCAAAGGGCACACTGAGAAGCCGCTCTTTCCCAATCGCATATTGAAACTCTAACTTTTCACCTCTCTCATCTAGCAGACAAATTGAACCGGCCTGTGATCCCAAAAGCTCTAGAGAGTGCTCTAGGATTTTTTGTAAAAGTTCATCTTTTGCCAAAATTGAGGTGATATCGCGAGCTATTTCTTGTAGGGTTTGGCGTTGCTCTAGCAAGCGTGTATTGCGAATCGCGATAGCCGCCTGGCCAGCAAATAACTCAATCAATTCCCGCTGGTGTTGTGAAAAGGATTGGGGAACACGATAGTTAACGAATAACGCCCCCACAACTTCATTAGCAGCCATCAAAGGAATTGTAGCTGTAGACTTTATCTCCTCACGAATGACATAACGTGCGAGTGAAACATCCAACTCAGTTCCTTCTTTCAACTGTACCATGTCCGGATCTGCTTGAGAGTCAACTATATACTGGGTTTCTCTATGCTTAACAACGGTATTCACAATGTCATCTGGATAGATCTTGGTTTTAACCGCCGTAGGTATATGACGTTCACCAGCTTGAATAGGAGGAAGAATAAACTCATCACGACTCTGAGTGTATGGATAAAGATCGATCAGGTCTGCGTTAAGTACCTCTAACGCATTCTGAACAATCTGCCTCAAGACTTTATCCAATTCACCAGCAACGCCGGTAAGGGAAACCAAAGTAGGACTCACTTGATTTAGCCTTGCAAGCGCATCGGCTCTGGATTGAGCTTGTTGATACAACCTTGCGTTATCAATAGCAAGGGCAGCTTGATTTGCAAAGAGCCGGATATTATTTTTTTCATCGTCATTGAATTGGTGGGGTTTACGAAAATCTACATATAAAACTCCTAGAACCCGGTCTGCGATTTTCAAACTCAATCCCATAAAGGCCCTTATCGCCTCACTATCGATAAAGGGACTTCTAAGAACTTCAGGATCTTCATGTTCTATGTCGGAATAAATCAATTCACCTTCTTGAATAACATGTGCTCCAAGTCCCTCTTTCCTGGGTTTGTTTTCTAATGTCAGTTCATTTTGCAATCCATAATGCGCTACGCGCTCTGTATCGTCAAACTCCTCGCGATCAGCATCATAGGGGTAAATCACAGCACAATCAGCTCCGGTAATTTTGCAGGCAGCCTCCACAATTTTCCCTAAAACGGCATAGGGATCTTCGGCAATAAGATGCTTGAAATCCTGCCCGATCCCAATCAAACTTTCAAGCGTTTTGGTGTTTTTACTTGCATTAATGGTTCGGACAATTTGGTCAGCATAGTCGGTGAGCAACTGTCGCTCAAGATCAGAAAACTCACGCACCATAAATGCGTAGATGCTGATCACGCCGATAACCAATTCCTGACTTTTAATCGGAACACAGAGCACAGATTTCCATCCCATCTCTTTGGCGTCATCCTTATACTTCCATCGAGGGTCCGAAACCACATCCCGTGCTATAGTAATCCTGCCCTGATTAAATGCTTCGCCAGTTAAACTGGATTCATCTAGAGGTAAAGTTGCAGCAGAAACATAACCGGAGGGCAATCCAACCGAGGCTACTATTTTTAAAGCCTGCCCTAGCTCATCAGGAGCCCAAATACAAGTTGGCATATTCACCGTTCGGGTGACAGCTTCAACCGTCGATTGCAAAGCAAGGATCTGTTCCCGATCTTTTACTTCATAAGCGAATGCTTCCATTTCCGATCTCCTCTACTGATACATCTAAATCACACTGCTCAATGGCTGAACTTATTTTGCCGATCTCATACCCGCAGCTTAAGTGTCCCTTCTTGCCAGGATGTTAGACATGCCTGATATTCTACCTCTGGAAAGGGTAAGCCCTTTTCTCTTAACACTTCTCGCGTGAGCAAAGAGGGCATACCATGGCGTTTTTCAAGGTGTAAAACCTCCAACCCTGAAAGCACGTGATTCCCATTTCCAGATAATAACGTTAACAACCGCCTGCGTCCGGCCGAAACCGTACTAAGAAAACGATGAGATTCCGCCTGTAAATAAACATTCAGACGCTTTTTGTGTTCAGGCATTATCGGCAAAATATCTCTAAAAGTCTGGGCGACACAGTCTATCAAAACAGGAAAGAACTCCTCGGTTTTGATACCCAGGATCAATTGTTGTGTCACAATCCCACGAATCAAAAGTTTAATGATGCGCTCGCGTCCATCTTTACCCGGCGGGGGAGCACCGTCCGCCACCAGGAAAAGCAACGCGCGTATATGATCCACGATAACATTCTCACTCAACCGGATTTGGGATATAGACAAGCCGTCCTTATAAGTCAATCGCCGAACTGTGTCAAGGATGGGTTTGCACCGGTCTATCTCAAAAACTGAAGCTACATCTTGAAGAATAAAGGCGACACGCTCGGTGCCGATCACGGACTCTGTAAAGGGGAGTTCCAGCGAAGAGAGCGCACCATTTTCAGCATGCAGTGTATGCGAAATAAACAGGGAATTAGAGAATTCCACAAAACGGCCACATTTGCATCCCGGCCTACAGTGATCTCCACACCCCTTTTCCTCGCCTCTGTCATAAAACAACTCTGTATGTGGACCACACTTGCGATACACTTCCTGGGCCTCAATCCCTCCTCCCTGAATCCAGTAACTGTCTTCCACACCCAGTCCAACAATATGAGAGCGAGGAATATCCGTTTGAGACCAAGCCTCAAAAGTCTCCAGATCGGGCGGCAAATGATGATTTTCAACTTTGCCGCCCCCAAAATAAGAAACCCAAATCTTTTCCCGCTCTATCCCCAATACAGAGGTTACCAATGTCCACATCCGGTGAATCGTTCCAGATTTATGGATAGGTCCGAATACAAACGCCGCGGGCATTTCAAATAATGTTAAGTGAATATCGTCGGTGCCCACGCGATTTAAATCAAAATGACGGAAACATTCTTGTACCAGGAGAAATTTATCCCCTGACTTATACTTATTCTGTGATAACGATGTCTCTATTTGGACCAATCCCGCGCTCATCACAAATGACATAGGAATAGAAGGATGTAACATCGGCGCGCGAGGTAACGGAACGAACCCTTGATTCTCGTGATAAACTTCAAAACGACGGCGAATTTCTATAGATTTCATATCCCCACACATTACCCGGTTTCATACCCCATATCTATTAAGTGTATTCTATCTCAATTGGAGCATATACTATCGTAAAATGTAAAAAGCCGTCTACACTTTACGACAGTATGCTGCCTATTTGCTATATATTTATCCAGCATCTGCTTGTTCTTCCAACAGTTTATACCCATGGCCACGAACAGTAACGATATATTTAGGATTCTCCGGATCTGGCTCGATTCGTTTCCGTACTCTCGTGACGATAGAGCCTAAACGAGCGTCGGAGACCCCCTCTCCCTCATAAGCCATATCCGCCGGATATAAATATTCTGCCAGTTCATCTCGTGAACATACTTGCCCACGTCTGGTTTCCAGGTATTCAATAAGTCTAAATTCAAGAGGGGAAAGTCCCTCAATCATACGATCTTCAACCCATACAAGGCGTCGCTCTCGATCAATTTGAATATCCTCCCCAGTCACGATTCGCTGGAGTCTGACAAATTCAACAAACAGAGGAGAAAAAATTGCGTTCTGACTTGTCCAGGGGCCACCAATAAGTCCTTTATGATGCAGACGAGTTAAAATCACATCGTAACGCTCAATTAAACCCCTATTCATGGCCAGATATACTAACGCTTCCCGTTCTTCAGAGTCCAGACTATGCCAGATACGCTCACATTCTACTAGAATTTGCGAATTTAATAACAAAGCATCTAACAAATGAGGAGGATGATCTATAGCGATCCGGTAAGCTACACGCAACAACCCTGGATGTCCCCCGGTCGCCACTAAAAGTTCATGCGAAACGCGCTCATCCAGGTTAATATTGTACCTGGTACTTAACCGTTGCAGCATAAAGTTGGCATCTATTTCCGAATAAGGTCCCAACCAGATAATGTTGGGAGAAAGCAATTCCTCGAAAGATTCTATTTCACCTGGATCTTCGCGAAGGTGGTCGAGTTCTGTCCGGGTAGCAACTACATACATCAGACGATATTTATGATCATCTCGGAGGGCACGCAAAGCGGAGAAATCCCTGGGGAGAAGCTTTTGACAAATACTGTCAAATTCGTCAAAAATAAAAACAAGCTTCAATTTAAGCTTTTGATAAATTAAATTTACAGCACGATCTGCAAAACGAAACGCCAAATACCGGGTTTCGGGATGAATGGCACGTTGATGTAAGTCATCAACCGCATTTAAAACTTTGTCATCGTCTATCTTGGAGGATAATGCCATGAACATTTGATGCAACATAAGCTCAAACAATCCCCAGGATGAATATTCGAGCACTTTATTTATATCTACATAGATAATTAGAAAATCATCCTTTTCATCTTGTAGATAAACAGGCAGTATTTCCTCATTTTGAATGGAACGTAAAAGATTTGATTTTCCGACACTGCCAATCCCCACAATCAAACAGGAATCACCGGCTGTCAAAAATTGAAACACCCGTTTTATTACATCTTGACGAAAAGTTATCGGAAAATAGGTCATCATTTCCCCCAACAATTCCATTATACAAAAAAAGAGCATGGAAGGCAAGGACAATCATATAATCTCATTAGTATTGCCTCATAAACTCTTTTCGTTACCCAGGAGAACACAATAAAATAGATAAATGCCTCTACACATATATGTAGTAGAGGCATTTATTGAGACACAGTTTCAATTCATCTAATTCCGCTAAGCACCTCCCTGTATATGTGAAAAACCGAAATTTCCTGGAGCGAAACAAGCAAAATCTTACTACAGACTCTCATATCCTCTCATATTCCAAAGCTCATAGAACGGATAGGAGAGCCTCACGCAATCCCATCAACCCCACCGCTTGAGACAATTCAGTATAAAACCACATTGAACTATAGGTGATTATTGTAAATACACAAAAAACACAGCTTGAAAAAGCCCATTTTCTAAGTAATTTGACGTACGTTGAAGGTGCTAACCAGGTAATTACTTTCCACCATAGAGCCAGTCCCAAACAGCCTGTGGCAAATATCATTAACACTACATGGTCACTAGTAAACATAGGCTAACCCTCCAAATGTCTTAAAATATATAACTCAAAGCGTAAAAGTGCATAGGAGTTATACTGTCTAGTTTCGATTTTATTCTAAGAGAAAAAGCCCATGTTTGCACAATAAACTTCTAAGAATTTTCAGATAATATGAACTCAAAAACAAAACATACGCAAGATTATGGTATGTATTGGGTATAAATGTTTTGGGTACAAATGAGGTGCATTTCAAATGCAGTAGGTGATTGAGCCTGCACATAAAACATCATGCGTAAAATGCAAAAGAACTGCTTACGTTTTACGTTACCAAAATTTAAGGAAGCATAACTGTTATGTCCTCCCCTAACACGATCGCGTCCCCCCCATCCTCCCACAACACCCGCGCGCCGGTAGTGGCCTCATATAGGCCCACGGATAAGGTCGCCAGCCCGGTGTAGGATCGCTGCCATGCCAGGGGATGAGCATCTACGATGATCTCGCCCGGCAACCAGCCGCCGGTTGGCCGTGTCCAGGCAGCGGGTTTGCCGTCGTGCTGCGCGGCTATTATGCCGTCCGCGCCGGTGAGGTGTGTAAAGACGGTCAGGTCTGTCCCGTCCGTCCCCGCTTCCGCCCGCCAGACCAGCGTCAATGTGAATGGGATTCCTGATTGCACCGTGGTTCCCGGAACCAGATCAAATCCCAACAGTGTGGCAACATCCCCTACGCGCGCGTTGACCGGATGCGCGACCGGGGGAGCGATGAAGGTATGCTCATCTGCACTCAAGGTGAGTTCTCCCAATATATGTTGGTCTCCCTCAGCCAACAACACAATCTTCGCCGTCCCATCCCGCGCTTCCGGCGGGACAGGTAGCGCGACGTGTTCGAGCAGCGGGCGACCCTCCGGAAACGTGAGGGAAGGAGAAAGGTATTGGAACAAAGTCGCTGTTGCCAACACCGTGTCCTCCTGAACCAGAGCCACCTGGTAAGATTCCGGCAATGGACCCTCTGCCCGCAGTTCCCAGCGCAGTTCCACGAACACCGTTTCACCGGGATAGGCTAATCCGCGATCCAGCGCGGCATACGTCAGGCGTAAAGCAGTACCCACCTTTATCTCCGGCCCATTTTGCACCACGGCGAGGCCGTAGAGCGATATATCCTGCCAGGGTTCGATAAGGGGATAGACCGGTTCCACTTTGATGCCGGCGGTTGGCTTACCGGTGATGCCCACCGGCGCAGCGGGATCGTCCACCGCGTACACGTCCAACTCTAATGTATAACCCTGGGGGAGCAATCCCACCGGCAATGGAAGCAAATGATAAGTCGCGACCGGATCACTCGCCCACAATTCCGTAGGATGTAACGCGGCATCCACCAGCAGGTCATCTGCTTTGGCAACCAAGGCGCCACTCGCCTCGAAAAGTCGCAGCATCACCGTATACCGGGCCATATCTGGTTCCCCCTGCCAGCATAGCCGCACCGGCAGCGCAGCGCCACTGATCACGTTGTCCTGCGCGAACCAGACGTCTGTCAGGCGAAGGGAAAGAGCAGCAAAACCGGGGAGAAGGGGAGCGGGAGAGCAGGGAGGCGGAGGCGTAAGAGATCTGGGGAG
>JAFGFI010000119.1 GCA_016931185.1 Anaerolineae bacterium | reverse complement strand
TGAAGCAGCAATACCGGGAATGGTTGGCCGATCGCCCGGTGGAAAAGCGGGATTGTCCCTTTTGGTGGGACGATCCCCGCCGGGGCGCGCCTACCCGCCCGGTGGTCGGTATTACCTGGTTTGAGGCCGTGGCCTACACCCGGTGGTTGGAGGAACAGTTGAATGTTGAGGACTTGAAATTGAAAGTTTGGCAAGCCGGACAACTTTCAACTTTACCCGTTGCCCCTTCAACGCTTAACGCGCGGTTGCCTTCTGAAGCGGAGTGGGAGAAGGCAGCGCGAGGGCCTGAAGGGTTAAAGTATGCCTGGGGCAAGGATTGGCAGGATGACTGCGCTAATGTCAAGTCCATGGACCTGGGACAGACTACCCCGGTGGGTATGTTTCCTCATGGGGCCAGTCCTTACGGGGTGCTGGAGATGAGTGGCAATGTTTGGGAGTGGACGCGTTCCCGGTGGGGAGAACGCAGTGTGATGCAGCCGGACTATATCTATCCTTATGCCCCTGGTGACGGGCGCGAGCGGTTGGAGGGAATAAAGATTCCTGTTCTCCGGGGAGCTTCATGGTACAATGATGAACGTGCCGCTCGGTGCGCTGTTCGCGGCAGGTACGGACCGATCAGCTTCAACGACGACTACGGGTTTCGAGTGGTCGTCTCCCTGGTGGGTTCTGATTTCTGAGTTCTGATTTCTGAGTTGCTGGCGCGCCACGGGCGCGCGTTCTGATTACTGGGGGGGGATTCCAAAGGGGAGGGCTTTCCCCCCTTTGACCGCCGTTAGGCGGTCTGCGACCGGTGAATGGAAACCGGCGCGATGTACTTTCCGAAGGGGCTGAAAAAGAATAAATTCCCGTGTCATCACCTTCCTGGAAGCGAAAGACAGCTTCCAGGAAGGAAACGCATGTTTTACCAGCCCGAAACGCGATACCCTTATTTACGGAGGAACCTCACGATGCCATATATAGCTACATCTTTGCGCGCAGTTGATCTCGCCGGCCTGGATTGGTTAGAAGTGATAGACCCGGCGGTGTGCCTGGGGCGCGTGCGCCACGCGTTGTTTGATTTTGACGGTACGATCTCCGTCATCCGCCGGGGATGGGAGACGATTATGATCCCGATGATGGTGGAGATGATCTGCGAGGGCCACCCGGAAGCTATCACGCCGGAGTTAGAGGCGGAAGTGGTAGATTATGTGGATCGCTCCACAGGGATTTTAACGATCAAGCAGATGGAATGGCTTGAAGAGGCTGTGCGGCGTTATGGTATTGCGACCGCGCCGGCTTCGGCGCGCGCATATAAGCGCATTTATAATGAGCGGTTATTGGGACCGGTGCGCGAGCGGTTGCGGACGTTGGAAGGGACCCCAGCGGCAGGCCACCAAGAGGCAGCCCGTCAGGAAGCGGAGGGAAGGGCGTCGTTGATGATTGCCGGCGCGCGGGAATTTCTGCACGGTCTGCGAGATGCAGGTGCCACACTTTACCTGGCGAGTGGTACCGATCATGAGTACGTGGTGGAGGAAGCCACGGCATTGGGCGTGGCCCCCTTGTTTGGCCCGCACATCTACGGGGCGCGCGATGTGGCGGATACAGAAGAACAGGCCACTTATACCAAAGCGCGCGTGATCCAGGACATTTTGGAGACGTACCACTTGCAGGGAGAAGAGCTTTTAGTCGTGGGGGATGGCCCGGTAGAGATCCGCCACGCGCGGGCGCGCGGCGCGGTGGCCCTGGGCGTCGCCGCCGATGAGGATCGGCGGCAGGGCTTGAATCCTCGCAAACGCCGGCGGCTGCTGGATGCCGGGGCCTCGTTGATTGTCACAGATTTCTTGCATTATGATGCGTTGCTGGGGTATTTGTTGCCGGAGTAGGGGCTTGTTGTATGCACACTTTACATCTCCAATCTCTTGCCGCCGAAACCGGCATAGACCTGGCCGGTGTCGCGCTTGCCGGCCCGTCGCGGGCGTGGGAGGCGTACCGGGACTGGGTTGCGCAAGGATACGCGGCGGAAATGGCTTATTTGACCCGCCCGGATGCGATGGCACGGCGGGCCGACCCGCGCCGTATTTTGCCGGAAGCGCGCTCGGTGCTGGTCGTGGCCGCCTCTTACGCGCGCGTGTCACTCCCTTCTTTGCCCCCATTGCATGGGCGGATCTCGCGCTACGTTTGGGGGGCAGGGCAGGAGGAGGATTATCATCGCTGGTTGCTGCGCCGCCTCAAACTATTAGTGCAGCGCATCGTAGAAGTTGAGGGGCCGTTTCCCTATCGCTGCTACGTGGATACCGGGCCGGTTTTGGAACGCGCGTGGGCGCAGCCGGCGGGCCTGGGCTGGGTTGGCAACAATACGTGTCTGATTCACCCGCGCTTGGGTTCCTATCTCTTCCTGGGTGTGGCGTTATTGGGCCTTGAACTGGAACCCGCGCCGGCTCCCCAACTTCCTACCTGCGGGACATGCACGCGCTGTATGGATGCCTGCCCTACGGGCGCGATCGTTGCGCCCGGCGTGATTGATGCGCGCCGCTGTCTGTCTTACCTCACCGTCGAACATCGGGGACCTATCCCGGAAGCATTGCGCCCATTGTTGGGGGATTGCGTTTTCGGCTGTGATGTGTGCCAGGAGGTCTGTCCCTGGAACCGGAAAGCCATAGGCGCGGACGCTATCGAGGCGCCATTGGCAACGCTTGATTTGCCGGAGGTACTGAGGATGGATGAAGTGACCTTTCGCGCGCGCTTCCGGCACACTCCCATTTGGCGGGCGGGGCCGGAGGGCCTGGCGCGCAATGCTGCCGTCGTACTCGGCAATCTGGGCGATCCTGCTGCTTTGCCGCATCTCCAACGCGCTGCACATGCTCACTCAAGCCCTCTCGTCCGCACGCACGCTGCCTGGGCGTTAACGCTTTTTTAGACAGGGTTGGCCGGCTTCATCTTGCATACTTCTATATGATGCCCAATTCCTTTCCCACCTGTGCAAATGCCTGTAACACCGTCTCTAACTGCTCGTCTGTGTGAGAGGCGATGTAGCTGGTGCGCAGAAGGGCCATATTGGGAGGGACGGCAGGGGGAATGATGGCGTTGGTATAAACGCCCGCGTCGAGTAGGGCTTTCCAGCATTGCAGTGTGGTGGTGAGATCGCCGATGATGATAGGAATGATGGGGGTTTGGGTATTTCCGATGTTGAAGCCCATTTCACGGTAACGCCGGTGCATCATAGCCGCGATGTCGTTGAGCCGTTGGATGCGCTCCGGTTCCTCCTGCATAACCTCCAGGGCTGCCATCGCGGCGGCCGTGTTGGCGGGGGGGATGCTCGCGCTGAAGATGAGGGAGCGGGCGCAGTGTTGGATGTAGTCTATGGCTTTGGCATCCCCGGCAATGAAGCCCCCCAGTGATGCGAAAGATTTGCTGAACGTCCCCATAATCAGGTCTACCCCCTCTGTTACACCCAGGTGGGCGGCAGTCCCGCGCCCGCCTCCTAACACGCCTATGGAGTGTGCGTCATCTACCATCAGACGGGCATTGTAGGCGCGACACACCTCGATCAGTTCCGGGAGGGGGGCAATATCGCCTCCCATACTGTAAACGCCATCGACCACCACCAACTTGCCGCTATCGGTTGGCAGATCGTGCAGCGTGCGTCCCAGGGATTCCAGGTCATTGTGTTTGAAACGCTTCATCGTGCCGGATGACATTTTACACCCATCAATGATGCTGGCGTGATCCTCTTTGTCGGTGATGACAAAGTCATCGCGCCCGACCAGGGCGGAAATGACCCCTACGTTGACTTGGTAGCCGGTGCTGAATATGATGGCGGCCTCCTTACCCACCCATTGCGCTAATCGTTGTTCCAGTTCCAGGTGCAATTCCAACGTCCCGTTAAGAAAGCGAGACCCGGTACAACTGGTGCCATAGGTGGTAATTGCATTCAGGGCAGCCTGCTGCACTTTGGGATGGACGGTTAATCCCAGGTAGTTGTTGGAGCCGATCATAATCATTCGATGATCGCCAATACGAGCTTCGGTGCCTTCATTGTTGGTCAGTGGAATGAAGTAGGGATAAAGGCCCGATGCACGCATCTCGTTTGCGGCCGTAAACTCTACACATTTTTGGAAGATGTCTTTCATAATACCCGCGATCCTTTCATAAATCATAATAATGTACTTAAAAAACTGGGGATGGTTCAAGTCCCTTTTACACTTTATGCCCTATCAAGGGCAAAAGGGTAAAGACAAAAAGCAAGTTTCCGAACCTTGCCAAAAACTGTATCATTGTAGAAATGTTAGAGAGACTGTCAAGCGTCTTAAAGACACGCCGGTGCCTTATCATTCTCGCTTCGAGGGAATCCCCAGATTCCCACTTACCGTAACGCAAGTTGTCGCTCAGAAATGTATATATCCTATTAAACAAGAATAAGATGATAAAAATCGTGTTATAATGGAATTACTTATTAACGCTGTGCGTTCACCAGCAGTTGGATGAAAAGTTGGTATGCGTTTAGTTTTGTGACCAAATGGCGCCATTTATGGCAGCAAAGCGGCTAAAGCCGCAGGTAAGAGGTGTTTTTTCGTTGGCGGGCGTAGCCCGCCAACGAAAAAACACCCCCAAACCCGCGTTTCTGTCTGGAGCATGTGACAGAAATTCGTAATTCGTAATTCGCTATTCGTAATTTGCGATTTTCAGGGGAGGTTATAGAAATGGATAAGCAACCATTAACATTACCTGTACAGGGGATGACGTGCGCGTCGTGTGTGGCCCATGTGCAGAAAGCGTTGAGCAAAGTCGAGGGTGTAGAGCAAGTCAATGTAAATTTGGCGACGGAGAAGGCCAACTTGTGGTTTGCGACGGATGTCGCGATGGGCACGTTGGTCAATGTAGTGCGCGAGGCGGGCTACGAGGTAGCAACTGAGACGCAGACCCTGGCAGTGGGGGGGATGACGTGCGCGTCGTGCGTGGCTCACGTGCAGAAGGCCCTCAGCAAAGTTCCCGGTGTGATTGAGGCGAATGTGAACCTGGCGACGGAGAAGGCCACGGTGACGTTTGTGCCCGGCACGGCAGATCTTGCGGCGTTCGCGGCAGCGATTACCGGCGCGGGGTATGAATTACTCGCCTCGCCTTCGGATGCCGCCGCTGAAGGGGAGGAAGAGGCAGTAGATGAATCCGAGCGTAAAATGGCCGAGGCCCGCCGCCGGATGCGCGTGGCCTGGATATTCACCGGTGTGATTATGCTCTGGATGATTCCGGAGATGTTCTTGGGTGTGATGTGGCCCCATCCCTTAGTGTTTAACCTGGGCATGATTGTACTCGCGCTGCCGGTACTTTTCTGGGTGGGGCGCAAAACTTATAGCAGCGGCGCGCGGGCCGCGTTGCACGGGTACGCGAATATGGACACGCTCATTACCCTGGGCACGGGGGCTTCACTGCTGACGGGGCCACTTTCGTTTATTGCCCCCGTCGCCAACTATGCCGGCGTCTCAGCCATGATTATGGCCTTTCACCTGACGGGCCGCTACATCGAAGCAAGCGCGAAGGGGCGGGCGTCCCAGGCCATTCGCAAGCTGTTGGAATTAGGGGCGAAGATGGCCCATGTGCTGCGCGAGGGTCAGGAAATCGAAGTCCCCATCGAGCAAGTGAGGGTGGGGGATGTGATGATGGTGCGCCCCGGCGAAAAAATCCCCACGGATGGTGTGGTGATTGAGGGGGAAAGCGCGGTGGATGAGTCTATGGCAACTGGGGAGAGTATGCCGGTGACCAAGCGCGCGGGTGATGCGTCATCTTCAACCGTGATCGGCGCGACGGTGAACCAGGAAGGGCTGCTCAAGGTGAAAGCGACGCGCGTTGGCAAGGATACGTTCTTGGCGCAGGTGGTGAAACTGGTGGAGCAGGCGCAGGGGACAAAGGTGCCCATCCAGGCGTTTGCCGACAAAGTGACGGCGGTGTTCGTGCCGGTGGTGATTGCCATTGCGGTCTTGACACTGCTGGCGCGGTTGATCTTTCCAGACGCTACGCGCGCGCTGACGGCGATCGGTACATTCTTGCCGTGGGTCAATGCCGGCCTGGGCATACTTACCCTGGCGATTGTGGCGATGGTGTCGGTTTTTGTGATCGCGTGCCCGTGTGCCCTGGGACTGGCGACACCGACGGCCCTGATGGTGGGCAGTGGGATGGGGGCCGAGCATGGCATTCTTATCCGCAGTGGCGAGGCCATTCAAACTCTCAAAGACGTGCAAGTGGTTATTTTCGACAAAACCGGCACGATCACGAAAGGGAAGCCGGAAGTGACGGATGTACGGGTTAACGAACCGGCAAATTGGCGAATTGCGAATTGCGAATTGCGAATTGACGAATCGGGGGCTGAGAATCGAACGCCGAGAATCGAAAATCCAACTCTCCTACTCCCCGGCTCCCCCGCCTCCCCGCTTCTCTATTGGGCAGGGAGCGCGGAGCGGGGGTCGGAGCATCCGCTGGGGCGGGCAATAGTGGCGCGGGCGGAAGCGGAGGGCCTGACGTTGGGGGAAGTGCAAGATTTCCGGGCGGTGCGGGGGCAGGGGGTGATGACAATGGTGGATGGAACACGGGTGCTGGTCGGCTCGCGGCGATTGATGGAAACGGAGGGTGTAGATATATCCTCGGCGGAATCCACGATGCAGCAGTTAGAGGCTGAGGGCAAGACGGCAATGTTGGTTGCGGTAGCCGGAGAATTGGCCGGGGTGCTCGCGGTGGCGGACACGCTGAAAGAGGATTCGGCGCGCGCTATCGCGGCGTTGCACCGGCTTGGTGTGCGGACTGCAATGATCACCGGGGACAATCGCCGCACGGCGGAGGCCATCGCGCGTCAGGTGGGTATAGATGACGTTGTCGCCGAAGTTCTGCCGGAGGGCAAAGTTGAGGCGGTTAAGCGGATACAGGCATCACGCTTAGTTGCTTTCGTCGGGGATGGGATCAACGATGCGCCGGCGTTGACGCAGGCCAATGTGGGTATCGCTATTGGCACGGGAACAGACATCGCTATTGAGGCCAGTGACGTCACGTTGGTGCGCGGGGAATTGACGGGTGTGGTTGAAGCCATCAACCTGAGCCGGGCGACGTTCCGCAAGATCAAACAGAACCTTTTCTGGGCATTCTTCTACAATGTGATGATGATCCCGTTGGCTGTGGCGGGCTGGATGCACCCGGTGTTGGCCGAAATTGCGATGGCGACAAGTTCGATCACCGTTGTCACCAATGCGAACATGCTCCGGCGCATAAACATTAAATTGGAGTAAAAATAGAAAAGTGTTATAACTTGACTTTATTGATGATGGGCAACTGATAATTATTGACAAAGGAGCAGACATAATGGCAAAGAAACGCTATGTACAGGTTGGATTGGGGGGACGCGCCCGAATGTATTATGATGCAGTGATGGGAACTTACGGGGAGCACGCGGAACTGCTAGGGGTGTGCGATGTTAACGCCGGGCGTGTGGAATATCTCGTTGACCTGGCGCGGGAGCGCGGGTTTGAGATCAAGGGATACCAGGCGGAGCAGTTCGATCAGATGGTGGCGGAGTGTAAGCCGGACACGGTGATCGTGACCACGAAAGACTGTTACCACGATGCGTACATCTGCCGCGCAATGGAGCTAGGGTGTGATGTGATCACCGAGAAACCGATGACGACAGATGAAGTGAAGTGCCAACGTATTATTGATACCCAACGGGCGACGGGAAAGACCTGTACGGTGACATTCAATTACCGCTATTCGCCGCCGCGCACGCAGGTGAAAGCCCTGTTGATGGCGGGTGTAATTGGCGATGTGCTTTCGGTGGACTTCCACTGGATGCTGGATATTCGGCACGGCGCGGATTATTTCCGCCGCTGGCATCGCAACAAAGAAAATTCTGGCGGGTTGATGGTTCATAAAGCGACCCATCATTTCGACATGGTTAATTGGTGGCTATCCACTGTGCCGGAATCGGTTTTTGCGCAGGGACACCGGCGTTTTTACACGCCTCACACGGCCACGCGCTACGGGTTGGATAATCGTGCCGAGCGTTGCTTGGAGTGCCCTGAAACTGCGTGCCGCTTTCGCCTGGATTTGCGGATGCACGAGCGGATGCGGCGGCTTTATCTGGAAAATGAACAGTATGACGGATACTTCCGTGATCGCTGCGTGTTTAGCGATTTGATTGACATTGAGGATTCGATGAACCTGGTCGTCAATTATCAAAACGGCGTGAAGATGAGCTACTCCCTCAATGCCTTTATGCCCTGGGAGGGATACACGATATCATTTAACGGCACGCGCGGGCGGATGGAGCATAAGACGGTGGAATCTTCCTATATCAACGCCGATGGCTCGGTGCCGGGGCAGACAATTCAGCGGGGGACATTCACCGAGATTTTCCCCCATTTCGGCCCTTCTTATCGGGTGGACTTATGGACGGCGGCGGGCGGGCATGGCGGCGGTGATAGCCGTATCCTGGTGGATTTGCTTTCCGAGACACCTCCCGCCGATCTCTATATGCGTGCTGCCGATCAACGGGCCGGCGCGTACTCTATTCTTACCGGGATCGCGGCAAATCATTCAATGGCTACCGGACGTCTGATCCGCATTGATGATCTCGTTCAAAATATCGGGATGCCGGATTACACGGCGATGCCCTCATCAGATGAGCGGTTGCTGTTTGATGAAGGTGTAGCCGTGGATGTCTCGCAACCCGAGTGGCTGTAAAAAAGGGTAGATTCTATGAAACGTATCTGTGTCTTTTGTGGTTCCAGTCCTGGTGCGCGGCCTGAGTATCTGCAAGCGGCGCGGGCATTGGGGCTTGCGTTGGTGTCCCGGGGACTTGGCCTGGTTTACGGAGGGGCGAGCGTAGGCATGATGGGCGCGCTGGCAACAACGGTGCTGGATGCCGGCAGTGATGTGGTCGGTGTGATGCCCAGGATGTTGGTGGAAAAAGAAGTCGCGCTGACCACGCTGTCTGATTTGCGTGTAGTGGACTCGATGCATGAGCGCAAGGCCCTGATGGCGGAGTTAGCGGATGGGTTTATCGCGTTGCCCGGCGGCTTTGGCACATTTGAGGAATTTTTCGAGGTGATTACCTGGGCGCAACTAAGCCTGCATCTTAAGCCATGTGGGCTGCTCAATGTGTGCGGCTACTACGATGCTCTGATTACATTTTTGGACCACGCTGTGCAAGAACACTTTGTGCAATCCACACAGCGGGCGATGGTATTGGTGGATCACGATCCGGCTGCATTGCTGGAGCAGTTTGTGACCTATCAAGCGCCGCAGATTGACAAAGCGAAATGGATTTTACAGCTTAATAACCGCGTGGGGTAGTGTGTCAGGGCTATCGCATTTGACTTGAATATAGGGCAGGCTACAAAAGTCTCGCGAGTCATCTGGTTCACCAAACGCCCACATTGTGCGGCTAAAGCTGCTGGAAAAGAGGGTATTTTTTGATTTCGAGCGTAGCTCGAAATCAAAAAATACCTACTTAAAAGCGATTTTAATCGCAAAATCCAACCCAAATGCGGCTAAATATCCTGCTGTGAAAAAGTGTCCGGTAGCTAGACCCCGATTTTTCCTAAAAACTGGGGTTATGTTCCATTTGAGCAATAAGTTGAGGAGAGTGTGCACCACAGCTTTCTGCATCCTGGCTTGCTACAGCTTCTGGCTGTGGGTAGAAACCAAACTCGCGCAGTAATTCCAGTTTGGGTAACACGTTATGCTTTACATCCACGTGGAAGAAGCCGGGAAAGATATCAGGATTCTCCACGATCAGATCAAAGTATTGCCGGTGTGTTGCCGGTAATTCTATCACACTACCTCGTACCACCTCGTGTCCGGTGAAAACAAACTCTGGCAGTAAGTAGGGGCAAAACTCTAGCACCGTGTCCGGGGGCAGCGATTCGTAGATCTCCGTCTGGGGCAGCAATGAGAGCAAGCTAGGCAAGATGCGCGCGCCCATCATACGGAAGGAGATCATTTGGAACAGGGATTGGTTGAAATCCTCCATCGTCTCAAACGGGAACCCCCAGACGTAGAACGTATCCACGCGCGGGAAGATCTCGATGGCCTGGGGGATCAAGTCTAGGGCTTCGGCGGCGGTGAACCCCTTTTTGATGCGTTCCAGGATGGGGTCAGAGCCGGATTCGATACCAAAACGCAGCTCCACACAGCCACATTCTGCCATTGCCTGCATCATCTCGACATCGGTGAGGTTGACGCGCCCAAAGGCTTTCCATTTGATATGTAACCCCGACCGGCGCAGTTCGCGGCAGAAGTCCATCACCTGCCGTTTGCCGGAGATAAAGAATTCATCTTGGAAGAGAAAGAGGGTGACGCCGGCTTCCTGGTGCAGCATTTTCATCTCGGCGATAATGTTCTGCGGGCTACGGGAGTAGCTTTCGTGGTTCCAGATGGGTGCGACGGAGCAGAAAGTACAGTGGTAGGGGCAGCCCCGGCTGGTCATCATTCCATAGCCCGCGTAACGCCCTAGATCAATTTTATCGAAAGCTGGAAAAGGGATGCTGTCCAGATTTTGGATGCGCGCGCGGTCCGGCGTGTGACGCACGGTACCGTTATCGCGATAGGAAATGCCGGGAACTTGCGACAGATCGCCCCCCTTGAGTGCATGGAGCAATGCAGGCCCTGTATTCTCTCCTTCCCCACGCGCGATGATGTCAATCCAGGGGAAACGGCGTAAAATTTTGTCCTCGACGGCTTTGGGGCCGACGCCGCCCAGTATAATCGTGTGCTTGGGATAGTTTGCTTTGAGCCCCTTTGCCATTAACAGGGTGAACGGCAGCAAGTTTGCCATACACGACAGCCCGATTACCGGGGCAGGATCGGCGGCGAAAGTGAGAAATGTATCAAGCGCAAACGGTTCGGCAGCATCGCAGGTCTGATAGTCGCGGAAGTCCACGGCAAAGCCTGCGTCTTCTAGTGCACGGGTCAAGTAGAGTCCACCGAGCGGAACGTGTAATTCTTTCTCTATGTCTTCCCCATATCGTAGAAAGAGCATATTCAGGTTGATGAGGGTGATGTCGGCTTCCATTATGATTGAGCATCGTGTTTTGGCATATCGGGACGGATGCCCTTGCTCGCCGGCGAGGCCGGCGGGCGTAGTGTGGGATCGATAGGGCGCATACCGCGCGTGGTGTACTGGATGGCTCCTGGTTCCCACCCTTGCGGGTCTGCGGGTAGGGGATCTGGGTCTGCGGGAGGTTCTATCTTGTCATCAGGTTGGGATACATCGTCAGGCCGGATACCGGTGGGCGCAGGTGGTGGTGTTTCTGTGGGCATATCGGGACGGATACCCTCGACTTGCACATCGGTGGGACGGATGCCCAGGGTCTGCGAATCATCCTGACAGGCACGAGGCACCACCAGGGCCAACATCGCGGCCGCTGCTTTGCCCAGGAATACCCGCCGCTCAGGGTCGGTTACCCGGGTATTGGCAATGATAGCTCTCAGTTGTGCTTCAGGGAAGCCCGTGAGCATTTGCACTTCAGCAGCCGTTAATGTAAGCTCAATTTCGCGCGCGGCTTCTGCGCGCCGTGTTAGCAGCAGACCACGAAATACGGGATCCACGGCGGCTTTTTTCACCAAGACTTCAATTCCGTGAGGGATTGAGCCATGTGTGCGGCCCTGCGCGGGCGGGCGTCCCCCCACAATTGTTGTGCGGACGGTGTTATCTTCCGGGGTAGATGGAATGGAGGTGTTATTTTGTACAGCGTTCATCATTCGTTCCTCCTACTTTAAATTAGACCCTTACAGCCAGGTTGGGGAAGATACTTGTGTAAAACGTAAGATCTATATTCTATACCTATTGTAGCATAAAAACGCCGCTAGTTGAACCTTCCCGGAAGCTACCAACATATCATGTAGTCCAAACACGTAGTCATGCTGCAAATTTTCGGGTTGACTAGGCCGCTAGTAGC
>JAFGFI010000118.1 GCA_016931185.1 Anaerolineae bacterium | reverse complement strand
TTGTTGAAGTGCTGGATCAGGGCGCGCAGCGTGCGGTCATTGAGCCGCGCCTGCCCCCCTACCTGGCGGTGGAAGTTGATGTGATCGAGCACACCGGTGAGGACGGGGCTATTGTGCTTTTCCAGTTCACCCAGCGCGATGTTGAGCGCGTCCGCCAGCCGCTCGTGGACTTCGTCGCGCAGGTGCGTCCAGCGCGCTGCCTCCGGTACATAAAACGCCCCGGTAGCGCGATAGCGGTCGGGGTCCTCGGCGCGGCGCAGGGCCTCGCTCTCCGTGCGCCCGTAGGTCGCGCGCTGCTCGTGCAAAATGTTGGCGTGTTGTGGCACGAAGACATCGTTGGCGCGTTTGAGAAAGAGCATCCCGAAGATGTATTCCTGGTACTCGGCAGCGTCCATCTTGCCGCGCAGGATGTCGGCAGCGGCGAAGAGATGGCGTTCGAGCTTGGCGAGTGTAAGTTTAGGCATATCGTTGCTCCCTCCTGAAAATAACTGACGTTTGATGCATGAAGTATAGTGTACTATCGCGAGTTTGGCAAAATTGCTCAAACATTGTCGAAAAAGGGAGATCGACGTAAAATAGGCGTTGGGATTCTTACACAGATAGGTGGAGGGGTTATCTGCGCGTGAATGTTTAACCGCAAACGAGGGTTTTTGGGGATGTTTTTTCGTTGGCGGGCTACGCCCGCCAACGAAAAAACATCTCTTTCCTGCGGCTTTAGCCGCTTTGCTGCCATCAATAGCGCCGTTTGCTCACGAAACTAAACGCATACACAGATTTTATATTTTAGAATGATTTTTGAAATAGAATTATGCAAATAAGACAACGTTATCAATATTTACTGACTACCTACCTCGGCCCGCTCTGGCGCGAGGTGGCGGTGTTGGCCGTGTTATTGTTTAGTGGCATTGGTCTGCAATTATGGACGCCGCAGATTTTGCGGACGTTTACCGATGTGGCGCAAGGCGCACCAGCGCAGCAAGGTATGTCCCAGGGCGGTGGCGTGTCGGCGGAATTGGTACGCCTGGCCGTCCGGTTTTTCATCCTGGTTGTGATCGGGCGCGTGTTGCAGTTGGGGACGACTTACCTCACGCAGGATGTGCGCTGGCGCGCCACCAACCGGATGCGCGGTGATTTGACGGCACATTGCCTGGCATTGGATATGCCCTTTCACAACGATCAGACGCCCGGCAAGATGATCGAGCGCATTGATGGTGATGTAAATGAGCTTTCCAACTTTTTTTCGCAGTTTGTACTTCAACTGGTGGGCAATGCGGTTTTATTGACCGGCGTGTTGGTATTGCTGTTCCGCGAAGATTGGCGGGTGGGGGGGTGTTTCCTGATTTTTGTCAGTATCATCGCGTGGGTACTGAACAAGGGTTCGCTGTTTATGGCGCCCTTTTGGACGGCGCAGCGGGAGGCCAGTTCACAATTGTTCGGTTTCCTGGAAGAGCGGTTGGCGGGCACGGAGGATATTCGCGCAAATGGGGCGGTGGCTTATGTGATGCGTGGATTGCAACAAGCGATCCGCAATTTGTTCGTCCACAGCCGCAAAGCCTTTATCTTTGGCGCGGCCCTGAACTGGGGTTTTACGGAAGGGATGCTCTCGATAGGGACCGTGTTGGCATTAGGTATAGGCGGGTATCTGCTGTTGCAGGGTGAAATCACCCTGGGAACTGTGTATCTTATCTTTCACTACAACACGATGCTCCAATGGCCCCTCAACCAACTGGCCCGCCAACTTCGTGATTTGCAGTCGGCTACCGGCAGCATAGAGCGCATCCAGGAATTATTTGATACGCAGCCCCAGGTGCGTCCCCCCCGGCCTGACCAGATCCAGGCATTGCCGGCTGGCCCGTTGGCCGTCCACTTTGATCGCGTCAGTTTTGGTTACGAAGGTAGTGACCATGAAGATGATTGGGTATTAAAGGAGCTATCCTGGCAAATTTCGCCGGGATCCGTGATCGGTGTCCTGGGACGCACGGGAAGTGGCAAAACGACGGTGACGCGCTTGCTCTGTCGTCTGTATGATCCGGCGCGGGGCTGTGTGCGGGTGGGGGACGTGCCCCTGGCGCGCGTGCCTTTTGACGATCTGCGCCGCCGCATTGGTATTGTCACGCAAGATGTGCAGCTTTTCCAGGCCAGCGTCCGTGATAACCTGGCGTTTTTCGACCCTGCGATCCGTGATGCCCGCATTTTGGAAGTTGTGTACGAATTGGGCTTAGGACAGTGGTATGAGGATTTGGCAGAGGGCCTGGATACGCAACTTGCCACGGGGAGCAGCGGGCTGTCGGCGGGAGAAGCACAGCTCTTGGCCTTTACGCGGGTTTTTCTTAAAGACCCCGGTCTGGTTATCCTGGACGAAGCCTCGTCGCGTCTAGATCCCTTGACCGAGCAACTGATCGAGCGGGCCATAGACCGGCTTTTCCAGGATCGTACCGCCGTCATCGTCGCGCACCGCCTGGCTACCGTCCAGCGAGCCGACAAGATTATGATCCTGGAGGAGGGGAGCGTGGTCGAGTTTGGCGAGCGGGCCGCACTGGTGGCCGACCCAAATTCTCGCTTCGCGCGTCTGTTGCGCACCGGGTTGGAGGAGGTGTTGGTGTGAACATCTGGAAAGCGACGTGGAAAGTCATCAAGCACAGTCCGGGCTGGTATTTGTTGGCGACCTTCAACTGGGCCGCGATCCGCTTCTTCCCCCTGGTGCCGGGGTTGTTGACCCGCGAGATTATGAATGTCCTCTCCGGTGGTGCGCCCACGGCGGATGGATTCTGGGGACTGGTAGGATTATTGGTGGGAGCGGCGGTTGTGCGGGTGGTGTTACTGGTTCTGGGGTTATTGACCTGGCCGCCGTTCTACTATGAGACCATAGGGCTGTTGCAGATGAATATGATGGGCCAGATTCTCAAGCAGCCGGGCGCGCGCGCGTTGCCCGGCACGCCTGGCGAGGCCATCAGCCGTTTCCGAGGCGATGTCTATCACATGGCCGATTTTAGTGCAGATTGGACGGTGGAGGTGTTGGGCCAGACAGGAGCCGCACTGCTTGGGCTGGTTATCCTGGCCCGCGTCAATGCTCGCGTTACCCTGGGGCTGCTCCTGCCGCTGGTGGTGGTGATTGTGACGGTGACGGTACTGCGTCGTTATCTTGAAGAATACCGCGAGGCCAACCGCGTTGCCACCGGGCGCGTGACGGCCTTCATCGGTGATATTTTCGGGGGCGTGCAGGCCATCAAGGTCAATGGGGCCGAGAGGCGCGTCAAGGCGCGCTTTGATGATGTCAATGATGCGCGGCGCAAAGCTGCTCTGAAGGACGCGCTCTTTTCGGAGATGCGGTATACTATTTTTGACAGCACGATTGATATCAGTATGGGCCTGATCTTGCTGCTGGGGGCGCAGGCGATGGGGGATGGCTCGTTTACGGTGGGCGATTTTACGCTCTTCGTGACGTACCTGGGAACGGTAACCTATGGCATCACGGCCATCGGCAATATGACGGCGATGGGCCAGCAGACCAAGGTCTCGCTGGCGCGGATGACGACCCTGTTGCAGGGCGCGCCGGAAGCACTGGTTGCATCCCGGCAGCCTAAGTGTCTGAGTAAAGCGCCGTTGGACGTGTCCTACGCGCCGCGCACCGCAGAACATACCTTGCAGTCATTAGAAGTAGCTCATCTGACCTACCGCTATCCCGAAACGGGGCGCGGGATTGAGGATGTGTCCTTATCTCTTAACGGCGGGGATTTCGTTGTGGTGACGGGACGGGTAGGTTCGGGAAAAAGTACGCTTCTCAAGGTGTTGCTGGGATTGTTGCCCAGGGATGCGGGGGAAGTGTACTGGAACGGAGATCGGATCGCCGACCCGGCCTCACACTTTACCCCGCCGCGTTGCGCTTACACAGGCCAGGTTCCGCGCCTGTTCAGCGACACGCTGCGCGATAATATTTTGATGGGCATGCCGGCGGATGCAGAGGGCGTGGATGTAGAGACCGCGCTGCGCCTGGCAGTGATGGAAAAAGACTTGGAAGACCTGGAGCATGGGTTGGAAACGGTGGTGGGGCCGCGCGGTGTCAAACTCTCCGGCGGCCAGTTGCAGCGCAGCGCGGCAGCCCGGATGTTCGTGCGTGATCCGGAGTTACTGGTCTTTGATGATCTTTCCAGTGCGCTCGATGTGGAGACAGAACAGATCCTCTGGGAACGGGTCTTCGCGCGCCACGTGGCTTCCTATCTGGTCGTCTCGCATCGTCGCGCCGTCTTGCAACGCGCCGATCATATCATCTTGCTCAAAGATGGGCGGGTGGAGGCTGTGGGGCCATTAGCGGCGTTATTGGAGACCAGTGAGGAGATGCGGCAGTTGTGGGAAGAGACGGGGAGAACCGATAAGTGAGAATGTTGAAGAAGCTTTTTCAGCGGCAGGAGTTATATCGCGGCCGGCCAATCACTGTGTGGGGGATGTAGCGAAGTCTTAATAGTATGCAAGTACCTGACGAGCGTGGACAATTGGAAGGGGCCATCGCGGCTCTGGAAGCACAACGCGCCCTCCTGGGGGATGCGGCGGTGGATGCTGCCATTACGGGCATACGGCGGCAACTTGCTAATTTGGGCACCTCCCATCCCGAACGGCGGCGTAAACAGGTTACTGTCCTCTTTGCCGATGTCTCTGGGTTCACGGCGATGTCCGAAAAGCTGGACGCTGAGGATGTCTATGAAATTCTCAACGTGGTATGGTTCCGGCTGGATCGTGTGATTGTGGAACATGGCGGTCGCGTAGATAAACATACCGGCGATGGCGTGATGGCTCTGTGGGGTGTAGAAACCACGCGCGAAGATGATGCGGAGTGGGCGGTTCGCGCTGCCCTGGCGATGCAGTGCGAGCTTGGCCATTTTGAACTGCGCGTGAAGGATCTGGTGGCGCGTCTCAAGTTACAAGGCTTTGTCCTGGACGTGCGGATGCGCATCGGCATCAGTACCGGGCCGGTTTTACTGGGAGAGGTGAGCACGACGGGTGAATTTTCCGCCATCGGGGACACCATTAACGTGGCGAGCCGTTTGCAGGAAGTTGCTCCTGTGGGCGGTGTGTTGATTGCGCACACGACCTATAGCCAGGTGCGTGGGATATTTGATATGCAGTCCCAGGACCCGTTGTGTTTGAAGGGTAAGACGGACCCGTTACAGACTTACTGGGTTCAATGTGCTAAACCCCGTGCCTTTCGGATGTCTACACGTGGGGTGGAGGGCATTGAGACCAGCATGGTGGGACGTGATGTGGAATTGCGCGTGTTGCAGGATGCCTACCGGGCCGTCGTGGAGCAAGTCGCCACCCAGGTGGTGACGGTTGTGGGGGATGCCGGCGTGGGCAAATCACGCCTGCTCTATGAATTTGAAAATTGGCTCACATTCTTGCCGGAGCAGGTGTATTATCTTAAAGGCAGGGCCACCCCGGAGATGCAGTCGTCGCCCTATAGTATTATCCGTGATATGTTCGCCTACCGTTTTGCCATCCGCGAGAGTGACAACGCGACAACGGTGCTTGAGAAATTTCGAGAAGGAATGGATGGCTACTTAGATGTGGAGCAGGCCGATTTGGTGGGGCACTTGATCGGCTTTGATTTCCGGCAGGCGGGCAGCCGGTCGGTGCGCAATTTATTAGGTAGTGTATCATTCCAACAGTTGGCATTGGCTTATTTAGTGACCTATATCCGCGCGGTGACGCGCCGGCCAACCGTTATTTTTCTTGAAGATATCCATTGGGCCGATGATCGTTCTTTGGCTCTTGTGCGTCACCTGGTGAACGAAGTTGCCGGTGTTCCTTTGCTGGTGGTATGCCTGGCGCGCCCAATGCTGTTTGAGCGATATGCGGATTGGGGTGAGGCGCAAGCCTCCGCTGCCGTGACATTTACGCGATTGTCGCTTTCCCCGCTTTCCCCAGATGCCAGTTCTGCTCTCGTGACCCAAATCTTGCGGAAAGTGGATGCCGTTCCCCCGGCTCTGGTCGATTTGATCGTAGATGGGGCGGAGGGGAATCCTTATTACGTGGAAGAACTTATCAAGGTGTTGATCGATGACGGGGTGATTATCCGGGGGGAGGCGTGCTGGCGGACCGATATGGGGCGATTGACCGCGTTACGTGTGCCGCCGACCTTGATCGGTGTCCTCCAGGCGCGGCTGGATGGCCTTTCTCACGAACAGCGGGAAGTTTTGCAGCGCGCCTCCGTCGTCGGGCGTCTTTTCTGGGATGCCGCCGTGGTCGAGTTAATGATAGAGGGTGATAACCCGGTTAGCCAGGCACAGGTGAAGCGCGCGCTGGATAACATTCGGGATCGGGAGTTGGTGTTCCGGCGCACTCACTCGTCATTCCAGGGGACCGGTGAATATCTTTTTAAGCACGCTATTTTGCGGGACGTAACTTACCAGACGGTACTGCTGGAGCAGCGGCGTATGTATCATGGGCGGGTGGCGCAGTGGTTGGAGGCGAATGCCGGAGAACGTCTGGATGAGTATTTGGGATTGATTGCGGGACATTATGAGCTATCGGCGGAGCCGGTAAAGGCCGTGGCGTATTTGTCGCGCTTAGGTACAAACGCGCGGGCCGTCAGCGCGTATCAAGATGCGATAGCCGCGTTTACGCGCGCATTGGCTCTGCTGCCGGTGTCAGAGACGGCGGAGCGCGCTATACTCCTCACGCAGATGGGTTATGCCTATCGTCAGGTAAGTGACTATCCGGTTGCGATGGAGCATTTGAAAGAGGGACTGGCGCTGGCGCGCGCGGCTGGAGATATACCCGCGGAGATTATGGCTCTGAATGGACTCGGGTGGACTTTAATGGGACAGGGGAAGTATGACGAGGCCAGCCCTTATCTGATAAAATCGCTCACATTAGCGCGCAGGATTGATGACCATGCCGGTCTCGCGCTGGCGCTGCATCATTTAGGAGACGTTGCGTATCGTCGCGGCCATAGTGATGAGGCCGCGCGGTACGCCTGGGAATGTTTGGCCCTCTACCAAATGCTCCATGACCTCCAGGGCATCGCGGGCGCATTGCGGATCTTGGGATTTGTGGCCTATATGCGCGGGCAGTATGCTAACGCGATGCAGCATCACGAAGAAAGCCGCCAGATTTACGAGAGCATCGGCGATCGCTGGGGAGTGGGCACGGGCTATATTAACCTGGGGGAAACGGCGCGCCGGCAGGGACAGTTTAAAGAAGCCGCGCGCTATTATCAGCAAAGTTTACCGTTTTTCCACGAGATCGGAAACCGGTTTGGCGCTGCTATTGCTTTGCTCAACCTGGGTCACGCCTACAATGGCCTGGACGAAGAGGAGACTGCCTGGGATTATTTCCGGGCGTCCATCGCGCAGGCGCACACGCTGGGGGCATTGGCAATTTTATTGGAGAACCTCCTCGGTATTGCCTGGATCCGCGCCCGGCGCGGGCAAGTTGAAGCGGCAGCAGAATTGTTGGGTTTAGTACAGAACCATCCCGAATACAACGCCGAAATTGGCCAGTTCATCGCGCCGATTATGGAGGTTGTATGCGCGAGTCTATCTGAGTCACACCTGGAGGCGATCCTGGCGCGTGGAGCAAGGTTGGCGATAGAAGATGTGGTGGGAGAGTTTTTGTGATGGTTTGCCTTACAAACGTTTTCATTGGCGTGAGGATGTAGCCGCGATTTCCAAATCGCGTTCTTATAGGCTAAGCATTCCCATAAAAATCTCCTACAAGTATTAGGAAACATAACGCAAGACTAAGGGTAGATAAATAAAGCTCTCATCCTTTTTATTGACTGTAATATACCCCGGCTTACTGACCATAAAACTGCCGTGAGTATTGCTTACGGTGAGGCGAACGTCGAAGATACCACTGGTGATATAGGTGTGATTCACTACTGGGCCTGTGAACGTTGTGCCGCCATCTCCAAAGTTCCATAGCCAGTACTCTATCGTACCGCTGGTAATGGCTGTGAACGTGACGGGGAGAGGGCGTGTACCACTGACAACATTCGCGCTGAACGTAGCTGTTGGCGCGCCGGCCGGAGCATTGACGGTGATATAGTCCGGCTTTGAGGTTGTGTCTGTTCCTCCTGTTCCTGTAACGGCCAGGGCCACGTCAAAGCTGCCCGCGCTAAAGTAGGTATGGGTAGGATAGGGAGTATCTGCAACGCCGCCATCGCCAAAATTCCACCGGTAATCTGTGACGGTCCCGGTGACGGTGCTGGTGAATTGAACGGTCAAGGGCGCGTCGCCACTGCGCGGGACGCCGGCAAAGTCACTCCGGGGCGGCGATTCCGTAACCGTGATGGCGTGCGCGCGGGTCAATGTGTCCGTTCCGCCCGGTAACAGTGCCGACGTCCCGGCTACTTGTACCCTCAAAGCGACAGTATAGATACCGGTTTTCGTGTAGATGTGCGTGGGATGTTGTAGGGCACTCATCACGCCATCACCAAAGTCCCACTGCCAGACGGCTACCGGCCCACCTGACCTATCGGTAAAGGAAACAGAGAGAGGAATCGCGCCATGGTCAGGCGTGGCAGTAAAATCTGCCCTGACCGCTTCGTAAACGGTGATATAGTCTGTGCGTGTTGCCATATCCGTTCCGCCAGGCCCACTGACCGTCAGGGTAACAGTGTGTGTTCCTGCCAGTGTGTAGGTGTGAGTTGGGCTGTCCAACGTGCTGGTCACACCATCTCCGAAATCCCACAAGCTGGTAAAATAGTCGCCTCCCGATGTGTTGGTAAAGGTGACGGTCAACGGCGCGAAGCCCAATGTAGGCGCAGCGGTAAAGTTCGCATACAGAGGCGGATGGGCCGTGATGCAGTGGGGACGGCTGAGCGTATTCGAACCGCCCAGACCCTCAACCGTCAGCGTGACAGTGTACACGCCCACGGCGGTATAGGTGTGCGTGGGCCTCTCTAATGTGCTGGTCAGGCCGTCCCCGAAATCCCATAGACTGGTGCTGTAGTCACCACTGGAGGTGTTAGTAAAATCTACATCCAGCGGAATGGGGCCAGAGGTGGGATTAGCGGTAAAAGCCGCCCGCGCAGGGGCATAGATCGTGATATAGTTGGTTTGACTGACCGCATCGCTGCCGCCCGGCCCGCTGACGGCCAACGTGACGGTGTACGCGCCCTTGGCTGTATAGGTGTGGGTCGGACTTTGGAGTGTACTGGTTATACCATCGCCGAATGACCACAGCCAGGTATCCGCCTCGCCGCCGGTCGAAGTGTCGGTAAAAGCAACGGTCAGTGGATAAATACCAACGGTGGGATCGGCAGTAAAGGCAGCCACCGGCCGTGTGCTGAAGTAGGCATGTTTGAGACCATGACAGTCAGCGTCATAATAGCTGATGTGGGGATGGCCTTCCTCATCCAGTGCCAGGGAAGTATACTGGCCCACACCTCCATAGCCGTCGATGGTCTGGCTATACCAGCCGGAGGCGTCCCGGTAGGTGTATTTCAGTGTGCCGTGGAGAGCATCAAAGTAGCTAATGTGCGCGTATGTTCCGCTCATCACCAGCGAGGTATGCCAGGCCGGGACCTTATCCACCGTCCACATACTCGACCATCCGGTAGGAGCCCAACCGGTTGCTAACCTTAGGGAATTGAGAAATGCATCGTAATAGCTAATCCACGGATTCCCGCTTTCATCCAGAGCTAAAGAGTTGAACATCCCAGCTTTGTTCCAGGATTCGCTGTAGTAGGCTACAACTGATTCTAACCAATTGCCTCCACTGAGTTGCCTAATGTAGATTAGGGCGCCATCAAAGTATTCGTAGTAACTGATGCAGGGATATCCATTTCTAAGAGCTATAGAGGTGTAAGTACCGCCGGGAAATGATCTCCCCACAGTCTCACTGAACCAGCCGGAGGCGCCCAGGTAGGCGTATTTGGGGTGCTCATTGGTGGCATCATAGTAACTGATATGGGGCGTGTAAGGGGCAGTGGACGCCAGAGCCAGGGAGGTGTAACTGCCCACGCTCCCGTCACTGTCCACGGTCTGGCTGTGCCAGCCAGAGGCATCCTGGTAGGCGTATTTCAGGTTGTCGCCGCTGTCATCATAGTAGCTAATGTGGGGATAGCCATCCCCGTCCAGGGCCAGGGAAGTATACTGTCCGACATCCCCATCGCTGTCTAGGGTCAGGCTATACCAACCGGAAGCGTCCTGGTAGGCATATTTTAAGGCTCCGCTGCTCCAGTCATAGTAGCTGATGTGTGCATATTCGTTGTTGTCCAGAGCCAGGGAGGTGTACAGCCCGACGTATCCCTTCACTTCCAACTCCACAGTCTGGGTGTGCCAACCTGAAGCATCTTGATAGGCATATTTCAGATCGTCGTTGTCGCCGTCGTAGTAGGCAATGTGGGAGTAGGCGTTGTTGTCCAGGTCCAGCGAGGAGTACTGGCCTACATCCCCATCGCTATCCAGGGTCTGGGTATACCATCCCGAAGCGTCCTGGTAGGCATATTTCAGATCGTCGTTGTCGGCGTCATAGTAGGCAATATGGGAGTAGCCGTTGTTGTCCAGGTTCAGCGAGGAGTACTGGCCTACATTCCCCCCGCTATCCAGGGTCTGGGTATACCATCCCGAAGCGTCCTGGTAGGCGTAGCCCAAATCACGACGAATAAAGTTGGCAGTATCATAGTAACTGATATGTGCGTACCCGTTATCGTCCAGGGCCAGGGAAGTATATTCAAGAACGGATCCTCCGGTGTTGATGGTATCGCTGTACCATCCAGAAACATCCTTGTAAATATATTCCAGGTTTTCATCAGGATAGCTTATATGGGGATATCCATCTTCATCCAGAGTCATAGAAATCTTACAGCCCCAGTCCCAGCCCTTATTAGGAATGGTCTCAATGTGCCAGTCGGTGGCGTCTTTATAAGCATATTCGAAAGTGCTTTCACTCCAAAGAAGGTAACTAATGTGGGGGTTGCCGTCTCCATCCAGAGTCAGCGAGGAATCTATGAAGGCTCCGTTTCTCACAACCTCGGTATGCCATCCAGAGGCATCCTGGTAAGCATATTTCAGGCCATTATCGGTCGCGTTGTAGTAGCTAATGTGGGGATACCCATTTGTATCAAGGTCCAGTGAGATGCCTGGATTAGGATACCCCTGCAGCCCTGTGTCCACAACTTGCCAATGCCATCCCGCTGCATCCTGGTAAATATATTCCAATTCACCACTCCAGCCGCCGTGATCGTTGAGATAAGCAATATGGGGATATCCTTCCGAGTCCACACCCAGACCGAAATGGCTGGGGCTGAAGTCCATTGATCCGATATTTGGAGGACAATCCACACACTCAACCACCCACCCATCCGGCGCATTACTTGCCGCCGGTCTCAAAATCTCTGCTTCAAGCGCATCTACACCCCACATCAAGCAGAGGATCAGTGCCGCCATAGCGCCCAAAATAGGCACTATTATTGAAAGGTATCTTCCCTTCATGGGTACCCCCCTTTCTTTTGCAAAATATTGATTGTTTTCGCTATGCACACGCATAGGTCATGAGTGGAAAGTCGCTGCGGCTATAGTGTGGCAGTTTTGGTGGGCGGCTCACCATTTGATTTGGGTGTATTTCATCTCAGTTGTGCAAGGCCGGTGCGATGCACTTTCCGAAGTGCGTTGCACCTTGTTATTCCAACTCATTTGAAATGCCCCCATTTGATTTTAGTATAGCACAGGTTCTTGTACTATACAAATTCTATGAATGAGGTTGGGTGGGTGTCAAAGAACGCGCTATGGAAAGCCAGGGCTATCGCATTAGAACCTTCCCGGAAGCTACCAACATATCATGTCGTCCAAATACGTAGTCATGCTGCAAATTTTCGGGTTGACTAGGCCACTAATAGCTTCCGGGAAGGTGAACACCATCCAAATGCGATAGCCCTGTATGGAAAGCGCGGCTACAGGGACGATGCTAGTGTCACAGTCCCGCTACTTCCATCTACGGTGATTGTCTGCCCGCTGCGAATATGTTTGGTTGCAGTTCCTGTGCCTAACACCGCCGGGATACCGTATTCACGCGCCACGATGGAGCCATGGCTGAGCGGGCCGCCTATATCGGTAACGATAGCAGCGGCGCGCGCGAATAGGGGCGTCCATGCCGGTGTGGTGAGCGGGGCGACGAGTATGTCCCCCGTTTGCATCTGCGCGAAGTCCTCCGGGCCGTTTATTAAGCGGGCAGTGGCGGTCACCCTCCCCGGGCTGGCGGCGACGCCTTTGAGCGTATCGCCCCTGTGTTTTTTCATCCCCCCTGACTTCAATGCCATCGGGTCAATTCCAAAGACCTTCATTTGTGGCAGCGCTACCGGCGGCGTCGCGCGCCGGGCCGCGCGCCAGGCGGCTTTGCGTTGTGGCATGATCGCACTCATGCTCTTTAACGACTCACCACGATCGATTCTTGCGGCAGCAGTTTCAACTTCGTTCTGCTTCAACCAGAAGATGTCGTCTGCGGTCTTGATCATACCTGCTGCGACGAAGCGTTGTCCGATCACGCGCAGCATTTGCCGCAGCAGGGGATAGCTCAACCCCACATCGGCCAGGCCATCTTCACGCAAGGGCGCGTAGCGTTGCGCCATGACGAGGAATTTGCGAAAGAGCTTCAGGCGTAAGTGTTTTAGCCGGTGCTGTATTTCCTGTGTAGCCTGCTCGCGTCGTTCGGCGGCGGCCTGCTGGCGGGTGTGTGGGTTGGTCCCTTGTCCACTGAGGAACAACTTGAGTGTTTCCAAAAGTGGGGCCGGGTCGTCGGCAGGAACCGGGTTGCCAAAGTCAAGATTGTAGATAGTATGCCCGTACTGATCTAGATGAGCCTGGAAGCGATTTTTCCACGCGTGCCACGTGCCGGCATCCACGTCCGGTACAATGTCACTACTGAGTTGGGCCACAATGCAGCCGGTAGATGTCTGCTTTAGATAATCCACCAGCCCGGTCTGGGATCGCGCCCATTCGGCCAGATCGTAGAGCGATTTTTCCGCCTGTATGGGGAGACTATCAAAGCCCATCAGATAGGTAGGGGCGGCTGGATCGCCGCGTCGTTTGATCAGTGTGTTGTAAACGAGGGTAAACAGTCCCTCGGTGATCCATGCAGCGGGGATGACGCCCGACACCAGCGTACCATAGGCATCAATCGCAGCTTCTGAGAGTACACGTGCGGCTTGGAGAATGTCGGACACCGTCCACGTCTGCCAGGCTTCGGCTTGATAGTGTGCTACGATATTAACATAACGTGGTCGTCCTGTCTCCGTCCATCGCTCAACGGCTCCGGTGAACATTCGCTTCGCAATCCCCACGCTACCCAGGAGGATGCGCGCCATTTGCCACGCCGACCACGAACCGTTGTAGTAGGCGTAGTCGTTGACGGAGATGATAAGTTCGCTGGGTATCATGTCCGTCCTACCAAAGAAATCGCCCAACAGTCGTCCCATACTGGCATTAATGGCTGCGCGCCCCAGGGTATTGAACAGCGGTGTCAGGGGATCGGCCATCAACTCCACAATGTTGTTGCGCATCGCAATGTAATCGCCTGCCGGCAACTTCCACGTGGTAGGCGGTAGGGGTTCGGGTGTAGGCAGTGCGGTGATGGGGCGAGCCTGGACAATGGCGAATTCACCGTAGTTGAGAGTCCACTCAATGTCCATAGGCATGGCAAAGAGGGCCTCAATCTGGGTCCCCAGGCGGGTCAGTGCAGCAGCTTGGGCATCGGAGAGTACCGGTGCGCGACGTTGGGCTTCTGGAACAGGGTATTCTTCTGTGCCACTCTCCAGGCGGATCGTCATTACCTGTTTGTCCGCCGTTTCACGGGAAAGTACGCGCCCGGTGGCTTTTTCGACAATGAGTGTGTCCGGCGTTACCAACCCGCTAACGATGGCTTCACCCAGTCCCCACGCTGCGCTGATCATGGCTTGATCGCGCTGCCCGGTGATGGGGTTGGCGGTGAAAAGTACGCCCGCGCACTCCGCGCAGACCAAGACCTGGACGATGACGGCAATCTCGTGTCCGGTTTCGCCGGACGACAGTCCTTTTGCTTGTGTGTAAGCTTGCACCCGCTCATTATGCCGCGAGTGGTACACGGTATGGATGGCCTGGCGAATGGCCTCGTCCGTGTGGATGTTCAGCACGGTCTCAAATTCCCCGGCAAAAGATGCCTGTGCCGAATCCTCGCTCATTGCAGACGAACGTACTGCAAAAGTGACCGGGAAGCCGGCATCTCGCAGGCGGTTAAGGTGCGTCTGGACCAAAGTCCAGGCTTCAGGGCACAATACGCCATTTTCAAAAGTGGTAGGCAAAATCACAAAGCCATCCGGCACCGGAAGTCCGGCCTGGATGAGCCGGGCCAGCGATCCGCCTTTACCGCCCGCTCTATCTTGAGTGGCTTGTGGATCTGCCAAAGGTAGAATGTGTCTCATACTTGACCTCCACACGCAATCATATTGCGATAGATGCCTGTATCTGCGCAGGCCGCATTACGTATCACATCTTACGCATTACACATAGCATACTTCAAAAAAAGAGGATTGTAATGCGTCGAAAGTACGGTTCGGGGTATGGTTTTATGGAGCTAGTTGTGGAGTAAGTCCCATTCCCTGGCCCTGGCGACAGCCTGGGTACGGTTCCTGACGTCGAGTTTGCCATAGATCGCGCTGGTATGGCCTTTGACAGTACTCAGCGTGATGAAAAGTCGCTCGGCAATGGCGCGATTAGAGAGTCCTTCGGCGATCAAGTGTAAAACTTCTAACTCGCGCGTGCTCAACGGTTCGACTATATCTGGCGAACCGGTCTTTTCAAAATCTTGTTTTTCTTTCTTTTCTACATTGTCGAAAGCTGCCAGCAGCCGTCCGGTATAATTTGTTGCACCGTCTTGTTCGGCGACCCGGTAGAGCAGATGCGCCAGCGCAGAACCTTCGTCCACAAAAACGCGTGTGTAGCCCTCAGGTTCGGCCAGGGTTAGTGCGCGGCGCAGTGCGGATAGCGCGTCGCCGGTACGGTGTTCCATATTCAGGGCCAAAGCTTTCAACGTTAGAATTTCGATCAGTCGCCGTGTGCGCTGGCTTTGTTCGGCTGCGTATTCTAACGGATGCAGGGTCGCGAGTACTTTTCTGGGCTGTGCATGGGCTAGATATAACCGGGCCAGGGTAAGGTATTCAGCTTCGTATATGTCGTATCCGGCGCTCCGACTCTCAGCCGAGGGCGGGAGGGGTTGCCCGTCAGCCAGTCCCCGCCTTTCGGCCCATTGCGCGGCTAATGCGGTGTGCCCCTGTGCAATCCAAATGCGCACTTGCGCAATGTCAACCAGCAGGTCGTCCATCTGCGTCGCTGTTGAGGCTGTTGCAAGGGATCGAGCCTGGTCAAGGAGCTTCTGTGCGCCGGTTTCGTCTCTCTGGACTAGATGAATTCGGCCTAATGTCAGATAGCAGACAAGGCTGCCTATCCCCCCATATTGATGGTACAGGGTCAGGGCTTCATTCAAATAACGCTTGGCAGTTTCAAGATCATTCCATTCTCGCGCCAGTTCCCCCAGGCCAAGTAATGCCCTGGTTGCGACGGGAAGGTACTGACCAGCGTGGGCAGTACTCAGCGAGAGTGCGTGCTGGTACGCTGCTTTGGCTTGGTGAAGTTGTCCCCGTACAACGGAGATCCCGGCCAGGTTGCATAACGCGGCGACCGTCATCATCGTATGCCCGGCAGGTTGGGCGATGGTGACGACTTGCTCAAAGGCTCGCTGTGCATTGGTAGGGTCCCCGGCCATCATGGAAATCATCCCCAGGGTATTGGCCGCGATACTGCGCAAGAGAGAGCGCGTTTCGTGCAATTGCGCCAGGGCATCTTGTGCCAGTTGTAACCCTTCTGTGAGTTTGCCTTGCAGGAGTGCAAGTGATGCTTGCAGCGCAAAGGCTGCACCTTGTGTATCAGGAGTGACATTATGTGCAGTGGCTTGTTCCAGGCGTATTTTTATCTTATCCGGCGCGTGACCGTTCAATAACAGTGCCCAGGCATGAAAGATACATAACCCGGGTCTTGTTTCGAGATACGTCTCCGGCAGGGATTCAATCCAATACAGGAGAATTGTGTTCTCGCCGCGCGCCAGGGCTACCTCGGCGTAAGTTTCAATCAGATCCGCGGCTCTCTGTGGGGTGTGCGCTGCCAGTGCGTGTTCAATTGCTTCGGGCAGCAGCGTGTGTTGTTCATACCACACGCTGGCCCTTGTATGTAGATCGGCGATGTCCCGGATACTTGCCCGTTGCATCAGTCGCTTGCGTAACATGCCGGCAAAGAGCGCGTGATAACAATACCACTTCCGCTGCCCGTCAAGGGCCGTAATAAAGAGATTCGCATGTTCCAGATACTCAAGTACTGCTTGCGAATCCGGAAACCTCAAAACCTGTTTTACCGCTTCGCCGCTTCGCTGATTTGTTGATTCGTCGCCTCGCACCACCGCATCACACAGCGGGCCGCACATTTGATTCAGGATGGAAGTTCTTAAGAGGAATTTCTGGATTGCCGGGGGTTGTTGGGCGAAAACTTCATCTGCCAGATAGTCGAGTACATAGTGATGTGGTTGTGGTTGCTGGGTCATTGTATCCGGCATGCACTGGAAGGGCTTATTTGCGCGGTAAACCAGGGCCGCCATGTGCAGTGCAGTAATCCATCCTTCGGTCTGCATTTCCAAAGTTGCAAGTGTTTCTGGCGACAGCGTTAGTCCCATCGAGCGGGTAAAAAAAGCCTGAATTTCTTCAGACCTGAAGCGCAGGTCGGAAACGCGCAACTCAAGCAGTTGATCCCGCCCGCGCAGGCGGCTCAATGGCAAGGAGGGATCGGCGCGGGTGGCGATGACCAGATGCATGTGTGGTGCTAGATGGTCAAGGAGAAAACTCACACCTTGGTGGATGGCTGGATCTTCGATACAGTGGTAATCGTCAAGAACCACGAGGGTGGGAGTATCCCCGGTGATCCCGTTAATGAGAACTGTGAGTAGGGTTTCTGTTTGTGCCGGGGTGGGCCATCCTGTCGCTTGAAGCAGAGTCAAAGCAGCCTGTCCAAATTCAGGTGTTATGGACTGTAGGGCAGCGATAAAGTAAGCCCAAAAGCGCACGGGATCGTTGTCCCCTTCATCCAGCGAAAGCCAACCATATTTAAAGTCAGAGTGCTGTTCAGCATTGGTACACCATTCGGCCAACAGCGTGGTTTTCCCAAAGCCGGCAGGGACAGAAACGAGAATAAGCTTGTATCCCGGACGCAGTCCTTCATCCAGCCGCGCCAATAGATGGGGGCGTGAGACCCGATTGGCGCGCGGAAGAGGGACATACAGTTTGGTTTTTAAGAGCGGCGTGCTGGTTTGTGTAATCATCGCGTGTGTCCTTGAGTATCAAACATCATTCATCCGTTCTTCATTCCATAGCACGTTGATAATTACGACCGGGGATAATGGAAATGTTGGAGAAGAGAACCTCCTGCGCCATAACCATCTCAGATAATGTAAGGGAGTGTTATATAGATGCCGTTCGGATCAGTGGTGACATCTTCATTATGGTTATGGGTTCGAAAAAATACCCCCGGCAGGACTTGAACCTGCAACCTTCTGATTCGAAGTCAGTAACTCTATCCATTTGAGCTACGGGGGCAAATTATTAAGATTGGGCCAGTTTGATGAAAAACTGGCCCAATTACCTGGGTGGCTGATGGGATTCGAACCCACAGTTTCCTGTTCCACAGACAGGTGCCTTAACCCTTAGGCCACAGCCACCGTGTGCAAAAGGTATTCTATCATAAACGATGGAAAGGGCAAGTGACCTCACCCATTCGAAATGCATCCAAATTATTTATGCTCGTCCCGGTGCGCGAATGGGTCTCCTTTAGGTAGGAGAATGTGGAATGTGCTACCCGGAAATGTTTTTTCGTCGTACCCTGGGCTTTCGGCCCATACCTTTCCGTTATGCGCTTCGATAATGCCTTTGGAAACGACCAGTCCTAATCCCAACCCACCGCCCTTGAAGGCGGTTTTGCTGGAACGGTGCAGTGATGTGTCTTCTAACACATAGAATCGCTCAAAGACATGGGCGAGTTCCTCCAGGGGAATACCTACGCCGGTGTCTTTAATCCACATATGAACGACATCATCTACCGGTTCCGCATCCACCGTTATCGTGCCGTTGTCCGGGGTGTATTTGATAGCGTTGCTGATGATGTTCCAGATGGCCTGATGTAGACGGCGCGGATCGCCCTCGATAACGGGTACTTTTTTGAGATTCGCGCCCAAATCAAAGATGAGTTTGCGTTGTGGGCCGAAGCTGCGTAGGCTATGCAACACGGACTGGACGACAGAGTTGAGGAAGACCGGTTCGTGTGCAAGGTCCAGACGGTTCGCGTCAATGAGCGAGACATTGAGGATGTCCTGGATCACCTGGCTGAGCCGGTTGACGGCCTCTGACACCCTATTGAGCAAGTGCCGGGGGCTGCCCTCTTCGTCAAGAGCGCCGGGGATCACGGGATTTGCCAAGAGAATTTGCAAGTAACCATAGACGACCGTTAAGGGAGTTCTTAGCTCGTGACCTGCCAACACGACGAAGTCGGATTTCATTTTTTCTACACGTTGTAGCTCAGAATTGGCCTTTTCGAGTTCGCGGACTTTTTCTTCGAGACGCGCTACCAGACGTTGATTATATTCTAACAGATACTCAGCTTGTTCTTCTGCTGTTCCGACCTTTTCTTCCAATCCTACAAGATAAGCGCGTACTTGGTCTGGGAATTTGTCGACGTCAATGGGTTTGGGGATATAGCCATTGCAGCCGGCTACCAACGCGCGTTCCCGGTCACCCCGCAGTGTAGCAGCGGTGACGGCGATGATGGGAACATTTTCAGCACCATCAACCATACGGAGTCGGGTGCTGACTTCGTATCCGTCCATACCACTGATGTTGATGTCCATTAAGATAAGGTCAGGTTTTTCTTTACGCGCGGCTTCAATGGCTCCAATACCATTATCGGCGATACTGACCTCAAATCCTTCCGCAGTCAAGATGCGCTGAACCAAGCGCTGGCTAGATAAGTCGTCTTCGACATAGAGAATTCTAGTCATTATTCTTCTCCTTTATCGTTTTCCAGAAGGGCGTTAATGCCGTGGAGTAGTTCGTCATCCATAAACGAGCCTTTTTGTAAAAGTATTTGGATTTGACCTTGAAGCCTGCGTTTTTCTTGTGCTGTAAGTTCTTTTGCTGTGATGACGATAACAGGCGTGTCTTTTAATCGTGGGTTATTTTTTAAATGATCGATCACTGCGAAGCCATCCATATCCGGCATCATCAGGTCCAGAAGTACCAGGTCGGGTTGTGTATTTTCGATCAGCGTCAATCCTTCTTTGCCTGTGTGGGCCTCAACAATTTGGAAATCTCCCCGCGTTTGTAGGATGCGCCGCAACAAGCGCGCAGCTTCCGGGTTATCTTCTACGATGGCAATACGACGGACACGTTCATCTAATTTTTCCAACGCACCCATTAACCGGGATGGAGGGCTTTCCTTGGCATGTGCCATAGGAGGGGGCGCGGTTTCAGCTACACTGGCAGGGACGACTTTGAGCCAGTCCTCATCTAATAAAAATTTCTCTACAGGGAAGGTATGGCCGGAGCAGTTAATGACCACTACTTCGTGGCGTTTGATGATACCCTTCGTCAGTAATTTAAAGAGACCGGCGAAAGCCGTTGCCGCTGCGGGTTCTATCGAAAGTCCTTCCATTTTTGCTAAAATGTGCAGCGCGCGGAAAGTTTCTTCATCTGTGGCGGATTCGAATGTCCCGCCATGTTGTTTCACAACTTTGTAAAGATATTCATAAGCCGGACCGGGCGCCCCGGTTGCAATTGTAATGACCCGTGTATTGGGATTTTCGACAGGTTCAGCTTTAGGGAGATCTTTGTGGAAGGATTGTACCATGGGGGCACATCCCGCAGCTTGGATCAAAGCCAACTTGGGCAATCGATCGACCAATCCCATGCGATAGAGTTCTTCATACCCTTTGAAGAAACCAATAGGCCCCATTCCGCCGCTGACTGCCTGGATGAACCAGTCTGGGGTACGCCACGGAATGCCGGGCTGGGGCGGGCCAAGCTCTGCGGCTAATTGCTCTGCGACTTCAAAGGCTAGGGTTTTCATACTCTCTCGGGTGCCGATATCACGAATACCACGATCCACCGTAATACCCTTGTGTTTCGCATAGCGCGCGGCTACTTTTTTGGTCTCGTCGTAAGTCGCTGTAACTTTGATGACTTCACTGCCATAAATAGCGATTTCGCGCATTTTTTCCGGGGGCACCAGGCTAGGGAGAAATGTCCACAATTTAATGCCGGCATGGGTTGAGTAGGCAGAATAGGAGATAGCGACGTTACCCGTGGAAGCTACCACAAGTTCGGTAATGCCGGCCTCTTTGAGCATAGAGATCGCCAGGGCGGCTTGACGATCCTTGAAGGAGTTGGTGGGATTTTGCCGTTCATCTTTGATGAATAAGTTTTGTGCGCCTAACATCATAGATAGATTATTGGCCCGGAGCAAAGCAGTGCCCCCTTCGCCCATCGTAATTTGATATTTGTCATTACGGATGGGGAGCAGTTCCCGGTAACGCCACATTGTGAAGGGTCGCTGTTTGAGGATATCAGGCCAAAGACGACTGATCCGTTCATAATCATAGCGAGCTTCCATCCAATCATGGCCACATTTTTCACAAATGTAGGGTGGATTACCAAAGGGTTGTTTGTAACCGCAGTTACCACACTCAAGCTCGATCTCTACCGGAATAGCGGATGGAATAATCAGCATATAAGCCTCTTTAATATTTATGTAATTTATAGTAAAATGTTTACAACAATACTTTTGATGCATGAAGGTATTTGATATAAGGATAGCATAAGTTTACAGAAGAACAAGTTTCTACCGGGGGTTTTTATAGGGCTATCGCATGAACCTTCCCGGAAGCTACCAACATATCATGTAGTCCAAACACGTAGTCATGCTGCAAATTTTCGGGTTGACTA
>JAFGFI010000117.1 GCA_016931185.1 Anaerolineae bacterium | reverse complement strand
TAGTCAACCCGAAAATTTGCAGCATGACTACGTGTTTGGACTACATGATATGTTGGTAGCTTCCGGGAAGGTTCATGCGATAGCCCTGCCTGTGAATTAGCTATTTCTCAACTTCCTGGTAGAATTATATTCCCGTGAGGAGGTATATATGACAACCAAATACATTTTTGTCACGGGTGGTGTCGTTAGCTCTCTCGGGAAAGGTATCACGGCGGCCTCGCTAGGCCGTCTCCTCAAAGCCCGTGGGTTGCGCGTCTCTATCCAAAAATTAGACCCTTATCTGAATGTCGATCCCGGTACAATGGCCCCTTACCAACATGGGGAGGTTTTCGTCACCGAGGATGGAGCTGAGACCGACCTGGATCTGGGACACTATGAGCGTTTTATTGATGAAAACCTGGGACAGCTCAACAATGTCACTACCGGGCAGGTTTATAGTGAGGTTATCGCCCGCGAGCGGCGTGGCGATTTCCTCGGCGGCACAATCCAGGTAGTGCCCCACGTAACCAATGAGATCAAACGCCGCATCATTCGCGCCGCGCAGATATTGAACGCGGATGTGGCCCTGGTTGAAATTGGCGGCACGGTAGGTGATATTGAAGGACAACCCTTTCTAGAGGCGATCCGCCAGATGCGCAAGGATGTCGGGCGCAACAATGTGCTTTACATCCACGTTACCCTGTTGCCCTATCTCAGTGCAAGTGGGGAGTTAAAAACGAAACCTACACAGCACAGCGTTCGCGAGCTACGGGGCATGGGTATCCAACCAGACATCATCGGCTTGCGCGCCGACCTGCCCGTCAACGGTGAAATCCGTAATAAAGTCGCGCTTTTCTGCGACGTGGAGCCGCAGGCCGTGATCCCCATCACGACAGCGCAAAGTATTTATGAGGTTCCCTTGCTCCTGGAAGAAACCGGACTGGGGGATCTCGTGGTCAGGATGCTCCATCTCGAAGATCAAGTTCACACACCGGAGTTGGCAGATTGGGAACAAGCCCATCGCCATTTGCGAGAGAAGAAACCCAAAGTGCGTATCGCGTTAGTGGGTAAATACGTGGAACTACACGACGCTTACATAAGTGTACGAGAAGCTCTCATCCATGCTGCGCTGTGGCATGCCCACGATGTAGAGATAGACTGGGTTCACAGTGAGGATTTGGAGCATGGGAGAGCTATCGAACATGTGCTAAACGCCGATGGGATCGTCGTTCCCGGCGGGTTTGGCTACCGGGGCATTGAGGGCAAAATTATCGCGGCGCGCACCGCGCGCGAGCATCACATTCCCTACCTGGGGTTATGCCTGGGGATGCAGGTGATGTGCATTGAGTTAGTCCGGCACGTGTTAAACAGCGATGAGCCTAACAGTACCGAATTTGCCCCAAAAACCAAACACCCTGTTATTTCCTTGATGCCCGACCAGCATGGCATTGCCGATTTAGGGGGCACCATGCGATTAGGGAGTTATCCGTGTATCCTCCAACCGGACACGAAGGCGCGCGCTGCCTATGAAACAGATGAGGTCAACGAACGTCATCGGCATCGTTTTGAGTTCAATAATGCCTATCGGGAACTATTAAGCGAGGCGGGCCTGATTTTCAGCGGGCTTTCCCCTAATGGTCGCCTGGTCGAAATCTCTGAAATCCGGGACCATCCGTGGATGGTGGGGAGTCAATTCCATCCAGAATTCAAAAGCCGCCTGCATCGTCCTCACCCCCTATTCCGTGAGTTCGTGAACGCAGCAATCAAGCGAGTGAAGGATTAGGAATCAGAAGTCAGGAGTGAGGAGTTGGGAGTGAAGCGTCAGGAGGCCGTAACTCGCAACTCTTAACTCCTGATTTGCAACTCTTAACCCGCCCTTTAGCGCAATGTGCTGCATAGACCACGCAACAAACCGGAGAGTAAGGCACGTTCTTCATCTGAAAGAGCCAATGGAAGATTACGCAGTCGATCGGTTTCCTGGAGCAAAGTATCCATAAACCAAACAAAAACTTCCGGGGATTCCAATTTCAACGTTCCCGTACCGACCCAAACCAGGCGGGGTTCAACCCAAAAACTATGACCAAGGGTATCCGTAATATATTGATGCAACATTCCCGCTCCGGCACGGCATTGTTTACCGGGATTGTGGTGCATCTTGCGCCATCCTGTCATAGAATGACGCAACCACTCACTTTTATGATAAACATACATCCCTGAATAGGTTTTGATTTCCAACGCAAAAATTCCAGGGGGCCCCAGCAAAATCATATCAATATCCTGTTTTCTTCCAGGTATTTGAAGATTCCGGAACAACACCCAATCGCCCCCCAACCCTTGCCGCAATACACGCGCGACCTTGATCTCACCTTCGTGCCCCTGGCGAAAGTTCTGCTCCTCTTGCCACAATTCCATCATACGATCTGCCACCCAAAACAAGGGAAGAATTAACACCAGGATTGAAGGCCAAATCCACAGTGGCAGGCCTTCTGCTCGAATCAACGCGCGAACCGCTATATAGAATACACCACTCAGCCCCAAAAAGAGTACAACTAAAGAAATTGCCGTCAGGATAAGTTGTCCCTGGTAACGACGTTGAATTTGATCTGTTAAATAATCCGCCCCCTGAATAATAGGCATCCGGCGCGTCTGGGAACGCGCGCCATTGTTATTTTGCTCAGATTCAACAGGGGATTCCGATACAGTTGAGGGGACAGGCTTTGATTTGGGTTGGCGCGGTTGACCCTGAACGGGACGAGGTACTTGCACTTGCTTTGTTTTCTTTTGCTTTTGCGCATTCCGAAATTTAGTGGCTGCGGGCAACAATAGACGCGCTGCCTCCCGCAAACGCGCATCCTTTGCAAACCAAGAGGCCCGGCGCAAATCCTTAACATGCACAGTCCCCATATCCACCAATTCACCCAGGGGACGATTCAAACGCCGATAAGGCCACGAAATCAAGCGGGCCTGACCCAACGACATCCCCACATCCGGTAAACGATGTGTTGAAGCCAGTATCAGACGGGAAGCCCCACGAACTTCTGCTTCTTTGGCATTTTCAGCAGCCCAGATCAAGTCTTGGCGCGTGACATATCCTTCATCCAATAATAACCCTAGCGGACGGTTTTTCTGTCCACGCGGCTGGAAAGGCCAGACTAACGCGCGAGCCTCGCGCTGTGCTTCGGATTGAAGGGGCGGACCCTCTGGTACCGGTACTTCTACCACTTCCGCTACTATTTCCGGAAGTGTACTGTCGCTTTCTGAATCATCAGACGGTACAGATAATACGTTATCAGGTGAAATAACGGGGACACCATCAAAGGGAGAAGATAGCGCACTATCAGAAGGTGTAACTGGCACATCATAGGTAGGTATAGCAGGTACAGTCAGGACAATTTCCTCAGTTTCTGACCGGCCGGCAACAAAAGCCGTTGTTTCCGTCTGCTCTGACGCAGATTCAGGAACAGTGAGAGATAGAGCATCAGAAGCTACAGAAGTAACAGCCACAGATGAATGATACCGCGCCTGTACCACACCTAACGCGCGTTGTGCCATCGCATTGTCAGGAGCAAGTTGCAGCGCGTGCTTTAGGGCAGATAAGGCAATCTTAGGATCGGGAGCTAACCCGCCCAGGAAAATCCATGCTTCTACATCTTCAGGATACGCCTGTAAATATCCTTTTAATCCAACCAGCGCATCACGTCGTTGTCCTGCTTTGGCCTGCTCTACCAGGCGTAAAAGCTGTAAATTCACACCGTATACGTCTCCATCCTAGTCTGTTTAACAGAAAATCACCACAAGATTGGGCCAGTCTCCAGTGCCAACCCAAGCTCTATAGTTTGAGCTACCCTAGCCTAAATCATACTCAAATATGCAACAGACTGGCCCAATCTGGGGAAATTATAACATACTTTAAACTGCCCCTATCTCCCCCTTAACCGGACTTCAAATTTCTCAACCATGTGATCGGGATAATAAGATTCTTTCGCCTGGCGCAAACCAGGATCGCCCAAATCTTGCTCGCGGTTAATATACGCTATATCCTGCCAACGATTCAGAGAGAAGAGCTTAGTAATCATCGGGTAAATACCCGCGAACTCAGGGTTGCCCTTCTCAATATGCACCACAGCCATCCGCTCATTCAACATCTCGCCCAATGCAAATGCTTGCACCCGGCCATCAATTAAAATCACCCCACCCTCGATGCCGAGCTTAGAAAAGTGCTCTAGAGATTCCTTGATGCCCACAAACTCATGCGCCAGACTAATATCCTCCTCGCAAGCCCGCTGTTCACACCACACCTCTGCCAAAGTCAACGTATCCGGCACCAACGCTTCGGTTAACGGAGCATACTCATAAGTGTACTGCCGTGAAAAATTGTTGATGTGATTACGTTTCTTGCTATAGCGCCGCCCCGTGAGATTGCCCAGATCTTCACTGCGGTAAACATAATCAAAATGCTCGCGTGTGGGCGTCATTTCGAATACTGAGGATGGTTCTAACTCCGCCACAAGACGCCGGTCGGCGCGGGCAATAACCGGATCCACAATTCCCCGTTCATCCCGCATCCACTGCAAAAGCTCCCGCGCCGTCTCCGAACGAGGGGGCGGGCCGACCGGGGGAAGTGCAAACACCGTATCTGCGGCGCTTGCTAAAATCACCATGCACCCATTAAGGACACTCCATTGAAACTGATAATGTTCATGCCAGATAAAAAAGTTTCCAAACGATAATTCAGAAGTTTCCGGTTGGTAAGCCCGCAACCGAGACTGAATTTCATCACGATCTTCAAGAACAACCGATTTAAATTCGGGAAATACTGGATAAGCAGTCATATAATCCTTTCATGTTAAGAAATTCCACCATCACTTCGGCATAAGCCAAGACAACCCGCGTATTATACCGCAGATGTAACAAAGATGATGCTCTACCCTTTCGTGAATCGAACAGGTTATTTCCACGAATAAAAAATCCGCGAAATCCGTGTCCGGTATCACTCTCACTTATACGTCTCGCAAAGGATTTTCGTGAGGATAACAACACAAAACGTTGTCCATATATTCAATCCCACAGAAATACGGACAGATCGAGACGTTCTTCACCGCGCATTTATGTACATTCACTCCCTCGACTTCATTCCAGGGACACTTATCCTGCTGCCAAGAAATGCTATCATCTGGCGTCGCCAGGTCTATATCCATATTTGCCCCATCTAACTTTCTAATTTTTACGTCCATATAGTTATCCCCCTTGAAAATTGAAAATTGACAAATTGTGAAAACCCTTGAAAACTTAGTTTCGTCTTAAATTTTCATCCAACTGCTGGTGAACTGGCAGTTAATGAAGTCCTTCGTTGCTACTCTACGATGTATTTCTACATCTATCGTAGTCGTAAATATGACCTATGTCAACTGCTCAGATACATTTGTCTTATACCCCAACCCAAGTTGCCACCCATATAACGCGAGTTGCTACCTTGTGGTAGTGGAAAAGAGAAATTCACGTGATAGGTAGCCACTTAGGTTATATATCAAAATTGTTATGGGATACGGATGAATACGAATGCCTATTGGTTTTCTGTCATTCTCAGCTATACTTCTCTTCGGTTTGAGCTTTCCAGGAAATCAGGAGGACATTGATAACTTTCCTGAAAAGGATATATCTGCAACGGAGGACAGATTAGTGGCAGCTTTGGTAGAAGTTGATGCACTATGCAAACGCTACGGCAGGACAAAAAAGTTAGCCGTAGACCATTTATCTTTTCAAATCGAAGAGGGGGCTATTTATGCATTCGTCGGCCCCAATGGCGCGGGGAAAACAACGACCATCCGTGTGTTGGCAACCCTGCTTGCGTATGATAGTGGGAATGTAAACATTGCCGGGTACCGGGTAGACACACATCCCCAGGACGTGCGGCGTTTATTGGGATATATTCCTGATGAATTTGGACTGTACGGGGATATGTTAGCGCATGAATACCTGACATTTTTTGCCAGTTGTTATGGGGTCGCGGCGCAGCAACGCCAGTCTATCGTGGATGATTTATTAGAACTCGTAGGTCTGGAGCACCGGCGTGATGATGAAGTACGCTCACTCTCCCGGGGGATGCGCCAACGTCTGGGGTTGGCGCGCGCTTTAGTCCATGACCCGCTGTTGATTGTGGCCGACGAGCCGGCTGCCGGACTGGATCCTCGCGCGCGGGTGGAATTAAGGGAAATTTTCCGGGTACTCCAAGATATGGGAAAGACGATCTTTCTTTCCTCACACGTCCTGCGCGAGTTAGATGATGTCGCCACACACATGGGTATCATTGAACAGGGGCAGTTAGTCATTTCGGATACAATTGAGGCCGTGCGCGCGCACTTGCGTCCTTACCGCCAGGTACGCATTCAAGTACTTGGCTCGCCTGACGATGCCCATGCCTGGTTAAGTCATCATCCTAATGTACAAAATGTAGAACTTGTACCTAATACCAATGGGAATGTCCCCTTTCCTACATTTATGTTGAGGTTGGAAGGAGACGAGGCGGCGGTAGTGGCCTTGTTGGGTGAGTTGGTGAGCGCAAAAATTCCGGTATTGTCCTACACGGAAGAGCGCGAAACATTGGAGAGCCTGTTCTTAAGTTTGACGCAGGGGATTGTGAGTTAGTGACGGTCGCGTTATACATCCACGTTCCTTTTTGTGTCCGCCGCTGCACCTATTGTGATTTTAACACGTATGCCGGGCTATTACCGCTACGATCCGCCTACGTAGCGGCTCTCCAACATGAACTCCAGGCACGAGCTACACATTATGGAAGGCTCCCGGTTGCCACAATATATTTTGGCGGTGGAACCCCTTCGCTGCTTGCACCAGAAGATGTAGCGGCTGTCCTCAATACGGTGCAAACACAATTCCAACTTGTCACGGATGCCGAAATCACCCTGGAAGTGAATCCCGGTACGGTGGGTACAGCAATGTTGGAGGCATTGCGGCGGGCGGGCGTGAACCGGTTAAGTCTGGGGATACAATCAACTTTTGACGATGAACTGCAGATGTTAGGACGCATCCATACCTGGACCGACGCGCAAGAAGTCGTACAATACGCGCGGGCTGTAGGATTCACTAACCTGAGTCTTGATCTGATTTACGGCCTGCCGGGCCAGTCTATGGAACGTTGGCAAAGTTCACTAGAACGGATCATAATATTAGGCCCTCAGCACCTTTCACTATACGCGCTCAAGCTGGAGCCGGGAACTCCACTGGAGGTGGCTGTAACTGCCGGGAAATACCCTTCACCCGATGAAGATTTAGCAGCAGATATGTATGAATGGGCCTCTGAGCGATTGCGTGTAGCCGGTTTCTGGCAATATGAAATTTCTAACTGGGCACAGGGCATGAAACACCCCCCTACAGTATGGGCCGTGCCGCCCACAGGACGCGCAGAGGGCATAAGCCCGTGGGTAGCCCGCCATAATCTGGTTTACTGGCGCACCACACCATGGTTAGGAATAGGGGCCGGAGCATATTCCTGGATAGACCACCGGCGTTTTTCTAACCCTCCTCATCCCAAACAGTATATAGCCTGGGCCGATCAAGGCATATTTCAAGCCTGGGAATCAGAAAGCATTTCACCACCACTGGAACGCGCTGAGACAATGATCATGGCGCTGCGCCTGGCAGAGGGTATCACGGCGCGAGATTTTCGCGCACGATTTGGAGAAAAATTGACCGACGTGTATACGGCGCCATTGGTGGATCTTTCAGAACTAGGGCTATTGGAATGGGATGGAGAACGCGCTCGTCTGAGCACGCAAGGAAGATTGTTGGGAAATCACGTATTTGCGGAATTTTTACCTTAGAGGAGCGCGCTAGGGAAAACACGGCGACATCGGCACATGCGAGGGACGCGCTGCGAGTGCCTTATCCCCTAGCAGGGTAGGGCTATCGTATTTGAAGCCACAGACTACAAAAGTCTCAGCGAATATCTGCATTTTGCCCGTTTTGAGTTCAACATAGGCGCTTGGTGAACCAGATAACTCGTAAGACTTTTGTAGTCTAACTTATTAAGGTTAAATACGATAGCCCTACATACCGTGCTTGACAATCTCCGGCTTTCCGCTACCATTAAAATGTTTGTTAGCGCGCACAGGTGTTGGGATGTAGCCGCGCTTTTTGTACCTAACTTGTGAGAAAAAAGTGATGTATTAAAGAGCCATCCAATTTGGGTATGTTTCTAAATTGGAAAATAGGCATAAGGACAATGCTCGATGGGTGCTGAGGGGTGGGTCCTGCGCGGCGGAACACTTCGAACCCCGCCAGGTCCGGAAGGAAGCAACGGTAAGGAGTTCGTTTCGGGTGCCGCAGGGCGGCCTGCTCCTCAGTACCTACCGGGCATTGTCTTTAAGTATTAACTTCCAGGAATGTTGAGGGCAATAGGGTATCCTGTTGCCCCTTTTGTTTTCAATGAGTGCGAGAAGATGAAATTGTGTCGTCGTTTGATAGCATCTATATTGGCGCTGGTTTCGCTCGGAGCTTTAGTGGCAGGCTATCGTGCGACTTTAACGCGCGTGACAGTAGTGGTGGATGATGAGGTGCGTAATGTCGGTACGCATCAACCTACAGTAGGATTGCTTCTCGCCGATTTGAATATCAATTTGCGTCCAGAAGATAAAATCACGCCTGATATTGAAACAGCTTTATTACCGGGAACCGAAGTCCGTATAGTGCGGGCGCGGCCGGTCATCATCAGGGTAGATGGCCGGGAACATCTCGTGTATGCGCATCAGGAAAGTCCGGCCGACCTTTTGGCGTGCTTTGATGTGCAATTGGATAGTCACGATAGCCTTGAGGTACGTGCTCCTTTGACATCGGATCCCCCTGATACCCGTTTCCGCATTGTGGTTGAGCGCGCGGCAGAAGTCGTGTTGGAGGAGGGTGCGGTACGTACCGCATTTTTTACGACTGCGCCCACCGTGGGGGCTGCATTGTTGCAGGCCGGGATTCAGCTTTATCGCGCTGATAGTTTATTCCCTGGAGTTGCCACACCGATTCAACATGGAATGCATATTCGCCTGGAACGTTCGGTTCCGGTATCTGTGCATGTAGATGGGCACGTGCTGCGGACCCGCACGCATCGCAGCCGGGTAGGGGAAGTGTTGGCCGACCTGGGGGTGATGTTGAACGGGCAGGATTACACCGAGCCTTCCCTGGATGCGGTGCTCGGAAATGGTGTGGAGGTTTACGTAGTTCGTGTCAGTGAGAGTGTTATTGTACAGCAGAGTCCTATCCCGTTTGATTCTGTCTGGGAACCTGATTCGGATTGGGAGATTGATAATCAACGGCTGCTGCAGGAGGGAGAACCCGGGGTATTGGAGAGTCGCATTCGGGTTCGTTATGAGAATGGTCAGGTAGTGGATCGTTGGGAGGAAGGCACCAGCGTGGTTAAAGCTCCAGTGAACCGTGTTATGGGGTATGGAACAAAAGTTGTCATCCGCACGATACCGACGGAGAATGGGGTTGTAGAGTATTGGCGCGTATTACGCATGTTGGCAACTTCATATAGCGCGGCTACTTCGGGTGTCTCTCCTTCCAATCCTTATTATGGGCGTACCGCGACCGGGATGACTATGCAGCGAGGGATTGTGGCCGTGGATCCTAGTGTGATTCCCTTACACAGTAAGATATATGTACCCGGGTATGGGATTGGGATTGCTGGCGATACCGGGGGGGCAGTCCGTGGTAAACGGATAGACCTGGGATATGATGACCATAACCTGGAAATGTGGTTTGCCTGGGTGGATGTCTATATGCTGACGCCTGTACCGGCCAATATTAACTATTTAGGGCCTTGAGCTTAGAGTATGGAAGACCCGCGTGTAATTTTACGTCGTTATCATCTTGTGCCTCGCAAATCATTAGGCCAGAACTTTCTTGTTGAACCTGCTATGTTGGCGCGTATTGTATCCAGTGCAGAATTGGGTCCTGAGGATACAGTTTTGGAGATAGGCGCGGGACTGGGGACTATGACGGCAGTGTTGTCCACCCAGGCAGGGCATGTGATTGCAGTGGAGACAGATCCCGGCCTTATTCAAATCCTATCTGCAGAGTTGGCTGTATTTAATAATGTGAGAGTGGTTCATGGTGATATTTTACAGCTAGATCTACCCTCTCTTTTGGAAGTATTTCCTGCTGAAGGAATTCCTTTGTGGGGTACGCGTTTGCCTCACTATCATGTAGTGGCAAATTTGCCCTACTATATCACAGCAGCGGTGCTACGCCATTTATTAGAAGCGCCGGCGCGTCCCGCGAGTGTGACTGTTACCGTGCAGCGGGAAGTCGCGCAGCGGATTGTGGCGTTGCCCGGTGATATGAGCCTATTGGCGGTTAGTGTGCAATTCTATGGCCGTCCACAAATACTCTTTAGACTCAAACGTGGGGTGTTTTACCCTGCGCCGCGTGTGGAATCTGCCGTTTTGCGCATAGATTCGTATGAAGTGCCTCCCGTTTCTATCACGAGTGTTGCTGGTTTTTTCCGCGTGGTACAGGCCGGTTTTGCACAACGCCGTAAACAATTGCGTAATACACTGGCAGCTACTTTACGCTTATCCGCTCATGATGTAGGGATAGCCTTATTGACGGTCGGTATTGATCCGGCACGCCGTGCGGAAACACTTTCTTTGAAAGAGTGGGGAAGTGTGTTTGAGGCATTATCGCCTTTATTAGATGCTGCTATAGAATAACCGGAGCGTGTAATTTTTTTGCTTGGAGGGCGTTGTATCGAAAGATACAACGCCTTTTTCTTTACCATAGGGTAACTGTGCTTGCATTTCTGTCCACAAAGATATAGTATAGGAGTGTAGTGCTGGAGGGTTGGATGAAAACAGGTGCAATGCACTTTCCGAAGTGCATTGCACCATCATCGAGGTGGTCATTTGTCGATTTTAAATTTGCCAATTTGCGATTTTCCAGGGAGGTCAAGGGATATGAAATATATGCTACGATTGTTGAGCGCGTTGGGGTTGTTATTAGGGGGTGTAGCATGTACGTATGGCAATGCACAAGTAGCGGAATCTCCTGTGCAAGTTCCTGTCGAACCTAGTCCTACTATCGTCTTTCCATCTCCTACGTCACCCCCGGTAGAATCCCCCGAGGCAACTGAATTCCAGGGACCCAGTATGCTTTTTTTTGAGATTCCAGACCGTTTGCGGGTTGGGGAAGTGGTTGCAGTACCGTTAGTGCTCGTTGGCGGCGGGACTGTAGGTGAATTGTCGGTAGAAATACGGTTGCCCATTTTTTACCTTCAGGTTATGGATGATAATCCCGATGATGAGGGAGGGCAGGTTCTACCCGGTCCTCTACCGGAAGCCGCCCTGGTAGAAATTAATGAAATTTTAGCAGATGGAATTGTCCGGTTTAAGATTGTAGATTTGGGATCTAGTGACGCTTTGAGCCGCACGATTATGACCATGCATGTGAAGGCGATCGCTGTATCTCATGAGATCGTTGAGATAGAGTTTGTGCAGACCTCATTAATGGACCCCGATGGCCAGGCATTATCCTATACGCCCCAATCCGCGCTGGTAGAAGTTGTGAGTGCCGACGCGGAGCTTGCTGACGCGGGAGCGGTTGTCGAGCCAACACCGACGCCCATGCCTACCGTAGCGCAGCTTCCGCCTCCGACGTCAACGGTGCCGCCTGTTGTGATTGAGGAATCTGTTATGACGTATGGTACATTGCTGTCAGGTGCCTATTACCGGGTACAACCTGCACAAACCCTGGCCATGATCGCGCAGGCTTTTGGTAGTACGCCAGAAGCAATAGCGACTGCGAACGGGGCTTCCTATACAGGCTACGTTCCCACGGGGACGATCTTACGAATTCCTATTGCTGCGCCGGTGGGTCAGGTGTCCTATTACGTCGCTCCCAGGGATACACTATACAGTATTTCACGTAGCTTTAATCTCGATCTTGGAGAATTGGCGGCAATGAATGCTCTGGATTACCCGTATACGATTAAAGCTGGACAGTGGATAACGTTGGTCCCTTAGGGGTAATCTTCCTGGAAGCCGGGTTTTGGCTTCCAGGAAGGTAGATGGGTTAACCGGATGTTTCTTCGGCCTGGATATGGGCAGTTAAAACTTCTTCTGCGCGTTCCAGGCGTTTTAGCGTTTCCGTGCGTCCCAATGCCTCGATACTGCCAAATAAGGGTGGGGATACGGTCTTACCGGTCACCGCGTTCCGCACGACCCCAAACAACTGTCCTGCTTTAAGTCCCATATCTGTGGCAAGTTGGCGCATGGGAGGTTCTATGGCCTCAGCCGTAAAGTGTATGAGACTTGCAAGCAATGTTTGTGTTTTTTGAATCGCTTCCAACGTCTGTGTAGCCGTCATTTTCTTTTCGATGAGTTTGTCGGGTGTGGGTGTCTTAATATCGGTGAAGACAAAGTCAGTCCATTCCACAACCTCACTGAGGGTTTTGAGCCGTTCCTGCACCAGTGGTACTAGGAGTTTAAGCGTATGCAACAATTCCGCGGGCACCGGCACGGGAATCAGCCCTGCATCCCGCCAGTAGGGGATTAAGCGCTGTAAAAGTTCATTCTGGCTTAGAGCGCGGATGTAGTGTCCATTAATCCAGTTAAGCTTTTCATAAGAAAAGACGGCCGGGGATAGGTTAATGCGATGGATGTCAAACCGCGCAATGAGTTCTTTACGGGTGAAGATTTCTTGCTCTTCTCCTTCTCCCGGTGACCACCCTAGCAGTGCTAGAAAATTGAAGAGTGCCTCAGGGAGATAGCCTTGACGGCGGAATTCATCAACGGAGACGGCGCCATGGCGTTTACCGAGTTTTTTACCGTCGGCTCCAAGCACCAGGGGAACATGGGCGAAAATGGGCGGTTCCCACTCAAAGGCTTTATATAACATAATACGTTTGGGAGTACTGGATATCCAGTCATCGCCCCGCATCACGTGGGTGATACCCATAAGATGATCATCTACGACGACCGCCAGGTGATAGGTGGGGAAGCCATCGCTTTTTAACAGGATTTGATCATCCAGCAGGCAATTTTCAAACGTGATCTCCCCTCTGAGTAAATCGTGAAAGCTGGTTGTCCCTTCCGAGGGGATTTTTAGCCTGATGACGTGAGGTTCATCAGGAGAGATAGCATCAAGGGGTTTGTTGCGGCAGTGGCCATCATACATAGGGGTTTTGCCCTGGATGCGCATGTGTTCGCGAACTTCCTCTAACCGCTCTGCTGAGCAATTACAGCGATAGGCTTTCCCTTTCTGTATCAGTTCTTCCGCCTTCTCGCGGTAGATGTGTAGGCGTTGAGATTGAATGTACGGACCACAGTCTCCTCCTGCTTCTGGCCCTTCATCCCAATCCATCCCCAACCAACGTAAGCTGTCGGTAATAACGTCTAATGCATCTTCTACAAAGCGCGTGCGGTCGGTATCTTCAATTCGCAGGACAAACTTCCCCTGGTTCTGGCGGGCAAAAAGCCAGTTGAAGACAACAGTGCGAACATTTCCAATGTGTGGATACCCCGTCGGGCTAGGGGCAAAACGAACCCGTACTGTCATAACTTCCCTCCTTCCAAATTAAAATTCCAGATGTTTGTGGCGCATTGCCACACTTTCTACCAATCCTAATCCTACAAAGGTAATAACCAGGGAGCTTCCCCCACTGCTGATGAAAGGTAGGGGCAAGCCTGCTACGGGGAGCAGGCTGAGGTTCATTCCCAGGTTAATCAGGAATTGGTAGAAGATATAAGTCGTTACACCAACTACAATGAGTTTACCGGTAATATCGCTGGCACTGGCAGCAATGTGTAACAAGCGCCAGAGCAGCGCGACAAAAAGCACTAGGAGTAAGATTGCGCCTATAAACCCCATTTCTTCACTGATGACGGAAAAAATAAAATCAGTATGGCGGACGCGCAAGAAGTGGAGCTGGCTCTGAGTGCCGGTAGCAAATCCCTGTCCCATTAGCCCTCCGGAGCCGATACTGATGAGTGCTTGTTGCCGGTTATAGTATGCGGCAGGATCACTTTCAGGGTTTAAGAAGTTGAAGATGCGATCCTGCATATAGTCATCCATGTTTGTCCACAGCAGGGGGAGTGCCATTAAGCCGACAACGCCTATCCCTTCCAAATAGAGGAGTTTAATGCCGGAGGCAAACATCATCACCCCCCAGGTAGCGATATAGAGAGTTGCGGTACTCAGATTGGGTTGGCGAAATACGAGAAGCGCGGCAGCCCCCATCATGACCATAGATACGATGAATTCTTGTATCTCAGGGGGGTTGGGCGCGTTACGCGCCAGCAGGCCTGCCTGGCTAATGATGAACAGGATAAGGGCGGGGAAAGCGGGTTGGATAGAGGTGCCGCCAATGTAGATAAAGCGCCGTACATTCCCAATTTCACTTTCGCCGAAAATGAGCGTGAAGACGAGAATGCCAAGCGTCAGGATGTAGAGAGGCCATTGGAGGCTTTCCAGGAGACGGTAGTTGATCAAAGCGACCAGAAACATTATCACAATCCCAATCGCGGCATAAATAGCTTGTTTTCGCCATTGATCGGTCAGGGACTCAGACCCTTGCGTTGCGCTATAGATCATGGCTACACCCACCATCGCTAATATGGCGGCGATGATAAATAATCCCCAATCAAAATATTGCCACGGTGATTTACGCATCAATTTTCGTCGTCCGGGTGTCGCTTTCGTGAAGCAATCGGAATGTCCGCTACCAGGCGAGTTTCGTAGTTGTCTTCGGTGAAATTGACGGTAACGGCTTCGGGTGTAATTTCCAGGTGCCTGGAAATGACTTCGATGATTTCGTCTTTAAGTATTTCCAACATTCCCGGGGAGATGTTGGCTCGATCATGGGCCAGTACCAGACGCAACCGTTGTTCTGCGATTTTTTTATCAGATTTAGAACGACGGGGGGCAGCTCCCCTTTTAAAAAATTTGAACAGGTTCATCGTATCTCCTTCAGGACTGTATTCCTAATTATCGCGTGCCGAAGATGCGTTCAAAGAAAGAGGGCGTTTTGAGCGGTTCGAAGGGTATATCTTCACCGTTAAGCCGGCGAGCGATATTGCGAAACGCTTTGCCTGCACTTGAGCGCTCATCCAGTGCTACGGGCTGTCCTCGGTTGCTGGCTGTAAGGATTTCGGAGTCTTCCGGCACAATACCAATTAGATCGACGGCTAATAACTCAACAACGGTGGAAGGATCTAACATTTCATTACGGCGTACCAGGTCGGGCTTCAGACGATTGATAATCAGACGCGCCGGCGCCCAATTCTCTGCTTCGAGCAGGCCAATAACGCGGTCAGCATCTCGAACGGCGGCCACCTCGGGGTTAGTGACCACTAATACTAGGTCGGCAGGGGTCACCGCGTAGCGAAACCCATGCTCAATCCCGGCAGGAGAGTCGATCAATACGAAATCTGCTCTTTCTGCGGCCTCATGGGCAACTTTCTCCATTTGTTCTACAGTAATTGCGTTTTTGTCGCGGGTTTGCGCAGCCGGCATTAAGTACAGTTCGGGGAAGCGTTTGTCGTGTACCAACGCTTGGCGGAAACGGCATCGCCCCTCAATCAGATTAACGATATCGTAGACGATGCGATTTTCAAGGCCTAGCATAACATCCAGATTACGCAGGCCGATATCTGCATCAATGCAAATGACGCGCATACCTAACATTGCCAGGCCAATGCCTAGATTGGCGGCAGTTGTTGTTTTTCCGACCCCTCCTTTACCTGACGAAATGGTGATGATTTTTCCTGCCATTTTACCCCCTTGTCGTCCACGGTTCCACGACAATTGTGCCATCAATAACTTTAGCTATTTCCGGGCGGATTTTGCGCCGTCCTTCTTCCGGCATACGACTGATGTATCCTGCGATGCGCAATTGTAGAGGCATTAAATCCAACGCACAAACCACAGCCTCTGGATTTCCTAACGCCCCGGCATGGACAATACCGTTGACCCGGCCCCATACGACAATATTTCCCCCGGCAATGACTTCGGCCCCGGGATTAATATCTCCTAATAATACAACATGCCCTGGATGTTGTAGGCGTTGCCCCGAACGGAGAGTGCGCTCGATAAATAAGGCATTTCCAGCTACCTCAGCGGCTGTTGGGGTGGGTGGGGGCGGGGTGGGCTGGGTTTTGCCGGGCAGTCGCGTGCGAATCCCATGAGAACGTATCAGATGGATGATGTCAGGAAGTTCGCTGAGCACCACCCATAATTCAATATCGTAGGTATCCAACAACGCGCGTAATGCAAGCAGGTTATCCTCTGTGATCGCGCGCGTGCCCAATTCCAAAATGACCCGCCCCCCACGGAAGAAGCCACCGGAGTCTTGTAGCGACTGTTCGAGGGCGCGCAATACTTCAGCCCAAGAATCTACATTGGGTTGAAGTAATATCCCTTGTTGAGTTCCTTTTAAGATAATTGGCATATCGTCCATAACACAAGTCAAAATGATTATAACATAAATGGTCATCCAGGAAAATTAAGAAAGCGGGGCAAAATGGAAACTATGCGTTCTGGAACTGTGCATTTTTCTGTTTTCGGGTATAACTTAATAACGTATATTCATAGATGGAGGTGCTAATGCGTGTTTTGTTGCGCACACTTTTGATTGTAGTTGTTCCTGTCATATTAACCATGGGAATTGTGCGCTTGGTTACACTTCCCTGGTATCCGGCCTGGGAATATGATCGTCCGGGATTCCCGGCGGACCCACTGGGAATGTCTTCGGTGGAACGGTTGCGATTGGCGCGCGCGTGTATTCGTTTTCTCAATTTACCCCGTGATTTTGTCGCGCTGGACACCTTAAAGTTTGACGATGGCCATCAAGCCTTTGAGGCGCGTGAAATCAGCCACCTGGAAGATGTCAAACGGGTTTATAATTATTTAACCGGCGGTGCATTATTGGCCCTGGTTGGGGGTATTGTTGCGAGTTGGTTACTTGTCCGGTATTGGGGTTGGGCCGTGATTGGGGGCGCATTTTCTGATGCCGGCCTTTTGACATTGATGCTTCTTTTGGGCCTGGGCGCGTGGATGTTGCTGGGGTTTGAGATTTTCTTTACGGCATTTCACCGGGTTTTCTTTACCGGCGATAGTTGGCTATTTGCGTATACAGATACACTGATACGCTTGTTTCCGTTGCCATTTTGGCAAGATGCCGGGGTATTGATTGCTATTATTGTCGGTATATTAGCCCTTATCCTGGCCCTAGGTGGACGTATATTTCAACGCAGGTTGGAGATTAAGGAGTAAGCGCATGACAATCGAAATACCCGGATGGGTGAAAGATGCAGTATTCTATCAAATTTTTCCTGATCGTTTTGCACGCAGTGAGCAATTGCCCAAGCCTACGAATCTGGAGCCCTGGTATACGCCGCCAACGCGGTTTGGGTTCAAGGGGGGAGATTTGTTGGGAATTTTAGAGCACTTAGATTACCTGGAAGATTTGGGTATCAACGCCATTTACTTTAACCCTATTTTCCAATCGGCAGCCAATCACCGGTATCATACGTATGATTATTGGCAGGTCGATCCGATTTTGGGTGGCAATGCTATGTTCCAACAGTTTTTGGATGGCGCCCATAAACGTGGTATCCGGGTGATATTGGATGGAGTTTTTAACCATGCCAGTCGCGGCTTGTTCCAATTTAATCATATTATGGAAAATGGTGAGCAGTCGCCGTATTTTGATTGGTTTACGGTTAAGGGATTTCCGCTTTACGCTTATGATGAACGGAAAAAGGCCAATTATGAGTGTTGGTGGGGGATGCCTGCTTTACCCAAATTAAACACTGACAATCCCCTGGTGCGTGATTTTCTTTTTAATGCAGTGGAATATTGGACACGAATGGGTATTGATGGCTGGCGACTGGATGTGCCGTTGGAAATCAAGACCCCAGGGTTTTGGGAAGAGTTCCGTCACCGGGTGCGGGCTATTAACCCAGAAGCCTATATCCTCGCCGAAATTTGGAATGAAGCGAAACCCTGGTTACAGGGCGAACATTTTGACGCGGTGATGAATTATCCGTTCAACCGTGCCGCTTATGGGTTCTTTGGAGATGAGGCATTGGACAGATCCGAACGTCCTGGTGGTTTCCGGCTCAAGCGGTTGAATGCCCGTGGTTTTGCGCGACAAGTGGATCGGATGTTGAATATTTACGATTGGGATGTTGTCCTGGCACAGTACAATCTCCTCAGCAGTCACGACGAACCCCGTTTCCTGACGATGGTCAAAGGGGATAAACAACGTTTGCGCCTGGCAACATTGTTCCAGATGACGTTCCCCGGCGCACCGAGTGTTTATTATGGGGATGAGATTGGATTGGAGGGAGGTCCTGACCCCGACTGCCGGCGCGCGTTCCCCTGGGATGACCGTCATTGGGATCACGAACTGCTGGCGGATTTCAAGCGTTTTATCGCGCTGCGCAAAACCCATTCTGCCCTGCGTAACGGTGATTTTGCCACACTCTATGCTCGAGGACGAGCCTATGCCTTCGCTCGTACCGATGCTACCGAAACAGTAGTTGTCGCCTTTAATATGGGAGCAAGGCCGGTCAACCTGGCCTTAAGTCTGGGGGAGATGCTGCCAGAAGATGCAATTTTTGATCGCGTATGGTCGGATGAAAAATATACGGTCGTAGATGGCGTGTTGGCATTGCCACTTCCTTCATTAGCAGCGCGAATCCTGGTATACGAGTGTCCTCGGGAGAATTCTGCGTAGCATAAATTAACAAATTCTTATCTCGCTCTTATGTTTTTCCAATACTTCCCATATATACTTTGAGTTGGAATGATAAGCTATGTCTGAATGGCGAGCCATTTCTGAAATGGTCATATATCTCGGAGGTGCTAATATGGGAAAGATTGTTGGTATTGACTTAGGAACAACGAACTCTGTAGTTTCTGTGATGGAGGGGGGGCAGGTGACAGTTATCCCTACGTCGGAAGGGGGGCGCTTGTGTCCATCTGTGGTAGGGTTCACGAAGAACAATGAACGCGTGGTAGGCGTGCCTGCCAAGCGACAATCTGTAGTGAATGCAGAAAATACTATTTACTCTGTGAAGCGTCTGATGGGTCGTCGGGCCGATGAGAAAGAAGTACAGATAACGCGGGAAATGGTTTCATATACCATTGTTGCCGGGCCACAAAATGATGCTCGCGTGAACGTGCCAATCACAGATAAATCTTATACACCACAGGAAATTTCGGCGATGGTGTTGCAGAAATTGAAGAAGGATGCGGAAGCTTATTTGGGCGATACTGTTACCCGGGCGGTGATCACTGTGCCCGCGTACTTCAATGACAGTCAGCGCCAGGCAACCAAAGATGCCGGGCAAATCGCCGGTTTAGAGGTCATGCGTATTATTAACGAACCTACTGCTGCCGCATTGGCCTACGGTTTGGATAAAAATGTAGATGAAACCATCCTGGTTTTTGACTTGGGCGGTGGCACGTTTGATGTTTCCATCTTGGAGGTTGGTGAGGGGTTAATCGAGGTTAAGGCTACAAATGGCGATACACACCTGGGTGGTGATGACTGGGATGAGCGTGTTGTGCGTTGGATGTTGGGCGAATTTCGCAAAGAGCAGGGTCTTGATCTTTCCGGGGATCGCCAGGCGATGCAGCGCCTGCGAGAGGCGGCAGAGAAAGCCAAGATTGAGCTTTCAACAATGATGGAGACTGAGATCAATTTACCGTATATTACTGCTGATGCGACCGGCCCCAAGCACTTGCAATTGCGTCTGAATCGTGCCAAATTTGAGCAATTAACCCAGGATTTGGTGCAGCGCTGCCGCGTTCCATTTGAGAAGGCATTGGCAGACGCAAAACTGAACGCGGGACATTTAGATCAGGTCGTGTTGGTAGGTGGTGCGACCCGCATGCCAATGATTCAAGAGTTGGTACGCAGTCTGACGAATGGTAAGGAACCTCACAAGGGTGTCAATCCCGATGAAGTGGTTTCTGTAGGCGCGGCGATTCAGGGTGGGGTGCTGGCCGGAGAAGTGACCGATATTCTTTTGCTGGACGTGACGCCCCTATCGCTGGGTATTGAGACACTGGGTGGGCGGATGACCGTGTTGATTCCGCGCAATACTACGGTTCCGGTGCGGAAGAGTGAAATTTTCACTACTGCTGAGAATAACCAAACGGCGGTTGATATTAAAGTCTATCAGGGTGAGCGGCCGATGGCGGGCAATAATATGTTGTTAGGACAGTTCCGCCTTGATGGTATTCCTCCTGCGCCACGGGGTGTCCCTCAGGTCGAAGTAACCTATGACATTGACGCGAATGGTATTCTGAACGTTTCCGCTAAGGACAAGGCGACAAATCGTGAACAGAAGATTACTATCACGGCGAGTACAAACTTGAGCAATGATGAAGTAGACCGGCTGATCAATGAAGCCAAGTTACACGAGGCTGAAGACAAGAAGCATCAGGAGCTGGTGGACGCTCGCAATGAAGCTGATTCGATGGCATACCAGATCGAGAAGGCGATGAGTGATCTTGGCGAGAAGGTTCCCGGCGATTTGCGTGGCAAGTTGGAATCGCAGATCAATGATCTACGCCAGGTCAAGGAGACCAGCGAAGACCCGGCGACGATTCGTCGCAAGATGGAAGAGTTGCGTAATGCCGCGATGAAATTGGGCGAAATGGCGTATGGTGACCAAGCAGGTCCAACCCCCGGCCCGAACGTAGGCCCTGGTTTTGGCCCTGGTACAGGCCCTATGGGCGGCGGTCCTGCAGGTCCCGGTTCTGATGAAGGCTCGGATGTGGTGGACGGCGAATATCGTGAGGTTTAAACCATCTCGCTGTAGCCGGTTTCTGGCCGAGTTACTGGGATTAAGGACGGGGGGTGGGAATATGCCACCCCCCGTTCTTTCCAGATGGATTTTATCTTTATGGAGAAATATAATGCGCACGGCGAAAAAAGTAACACATATACCGGTTAGACGAACCTCCCAGACGCAGCCATCTGACCAGCCCCCTGCATCTCCCCCGTCCTCTTCCTCTTTGGCTCCACCGCTTCCCTCTGAATTCTCAGCGCAGGAGGGGCCTGCTGTGGATTGGCGGGATATGGCGTTGCGATTGCGCGCGGATATGGAGAACTACCGCAAACGTCAGTTGCGGTTGGCTGAAGATCGAATTATACGTGAGAAATACGCCCTGTTAGTTGAATTTTTGGGGGTTGTGGATAATTTAGAGCAGGTGCTTTCGCATTTGAAAGGCGAGGACGCGGTACATCAGGGAATTAAGTTGACTTACGATGCAGCTTTATCTCTTTTGCGTGCAGAAGGTGTTGAAACTATCAAAGCGCAAGGTGAAGTTTTTGATCCCACCTGGCATGAAGCGATAGCCGTGTTGCCCACTTCTACAGAACACGTATCTGAAGAAGATACTATGCGGGTTGTCGAAGTAGAACAAACCGGTTATCGGATAGGAGACAAAGTACTGCGTCCTGCGCGTGTGATTGTGGCGAGGAAGGAGTAGTGCGATGGAATATAAGGATTATTATCATATTCTAGGTGTGGGACGTAGTGCGACGGATAAAGAAATCAAGAGTGCGTATCGCAAGCTTGCCCGCCAGTACCACCCAGATCGCAATCCGGATAACAAACAGGCTGAAGAAAAGTTCAAAGACATCAACGAAGCTTATGAAGTCCTCTCCGATTCTGAGAAGCGTAAGCTGTATGATCAATTCGGAAGTGAATGGGGACGTTTTCAGCAGGCGGGAGGACGTCCTGAGGATTTTGATTGGGGACAATGGTCTACGGGACAAGGTTCCGGTGCGTATACGCGGAGTGCTTCCGTAGAGGACCTCAGTGATTTACTAGGTGGAGGAGGGGCCTTCTCAGATTTCTTTCAGCAATTATTTGGCGGAATGGGGTATACCCGGAATGATCCTTGGGGGAGTACGCGCAGCCGCGCGCGCCCACGTCAGGGACAGAACTATGAACAGCCGGTGCAGATCACGTTACAAGAGGCATATCAAGGAGCTGCGCGGATTTTGCAGACTTCTGGAGCCACATCTTCGCAGCGTCGTCTGGAAGTTCAAATCCCTCGTGGCGCGGATAACGGGACCCGTGTGCGGATTGCTGGGGAGGGCGCGCCCGGTTATGGAGGTGGCCCGTCCGGTGATTTATATCTGGTGATCGATGTACAACCTGACCCGCGCTTTGAACGTAATGGGGAAGATATACATACCCACGTTGCAGTAGAATTATATACGGCGTTGTTGGGAGGAGAAGTGGCGGTGCCGGCGCCTAGTGGCCGTTCGGTGATGTTGCGCATCCCGCCGGAGACACAAAATGGGCAGACATTCCGGTTGAAAGGGAAGGGTATGCCGATTTTGCACAACCCTGACACGTATGGTGACTTGTATGCTGTGGTGGAGGTTGAACTGCCGCAACATTTGACGGCGCAGGAGCGTAAGCTCTTTGAACAACTGCGCGGGATGCGAAAATAAATATAACCGTTAGGAGTATAAGTGAAATGTTTAAGAAAATATTGTTTGCCCATAGCGCGACGCCAGCAGCAGAAAGGGCGTTGTTATATCTGGAACATATTGCTCGTGTGGAAAATGCAGAAGTGATTGTGTTGCACGTATATGAGCCACCGGATCGTTATATGGCTACGCATACCTATAACGGTTTGCTTGAGCAATTGGAGAAAGTTGTCCATGAGGTTGTTAATGATGCTGTAGGTCAACTGCGCGATGCCAGTATTATAACATTAGGGATTGTACGTGCCGGCAAGCCGGCGCGCGCGATTTTGGAGACGGCGCAGGATGAGGATGTCTCCTTGATCGTGCTAGGGACGCGTGGCCCCTCCAGTGTCACTGAAATTTTATTGGGAGATGTCAGTACGGAAGTCCTGCGCTATGCGCGTTGCCCGGTTTTTCTAGTGCCGTAAAGAGCATGACTCAATCAGGCATAATTCGAGTCAGATTGACACTTTTCCCGCCTTTAACCTGGAAGTGTCAATCTGACAGGCAAGGTTTCTGACCCTTGCCCTAAATCAACGTCTTTTCTTCTCTATTTGTGGCCTTTAATGTGTGATCGTGTAGTGGGGTGTGGAATGAGAAACAGGAAAAGTATAACGGTGCTGATAGCACTGATGGTGTTGTTCAGTTCTCTGGGGTGTTTGGCTCTGCAAACAGTGACACCTCCTGTTGAAGTTACTTTGTTGCTGGCTAAGACTGCGACGCCTACGCTTCCGCCCGCGCTTGTTGTCCCTACCCCTAATAATGCGATTACGGGCTTGCAGTCGCAGGTAGAGGCTGTGTATGCCGCTGTAGGTAGGGCGGTGGTCAATATAGCTGTCACCAGTATTGACTATGATTACTTTTTTAATGCCGTGCCCCAGGAGGGTACCGGCTCAGGGTTTGTGTATGATGATCAGGGGCATATTATCACCAACTATCACGTTATCGAAGATGCCGAGACGATCAATGTGACGTTTGCTGACGGCGTCTCTTTGAATGCTGATGTGATAGGTGCGGATTCTACGTATGATCTCGCTGTGTTGCAGGTCGATCCTGCTTCATTTCTGAATGGCGCAGAATATCCTTTAACTCCGGTGCCTCTGGGGGATTCTGAGTCGTTACACGTGGGACAGTTTGTGGTAGCTATTGGTAATCCGTTTGGTCTGGATCAGACATTGACATTTGGTGTAATTAGTAGCCTGGGCCGTGTAATAGAAAGCCCTGATGGTCGTTATATCGGAGAAGCTATACAGACGGATGCGGCTATCAATCCGGGTAACTCGGGCGGGCCGTTACTTGATCTTGAGGGGCGGGTTATTGGTGTTAATGCACAGATTGTCAGCCCCAGTCAAGCGAATGCCGGTATTGGTTTTGCTATCCCGGCTCATATTGTCAACTGGGTAGTGCCGGAGTTAATTGAGTATGGTCGTTATCGCCACTCGTGGATGGGAATTCATTTCTTGCCGGTAGGGTTGAATTCACAATTGGCAGAAGAATTTCAGGGCTTGGGTACAGAAGTTCCCGAGCGCGGCGTCTTGATTTTGACCGTAGATGAAAATTCCCCGGCCGAACAAGCCGGACTCTTGGGGGGCAGCCGCATGGTTCGCTTGCAGTCTAGTGAATTGGCTGTGGGCGGGGATGTAATTCTTGCTGTTGATGATAAACAGATGGATACCCCACGTGACCTGATTGCTTATTTGGAATCTCAAACGCGCGTGGGTGATACCATCCTGGTGACCGTTTGGCGTGACGGAGAGGAAAAACTGTTCTCCGTCACCCTGGGCGAACGTCCCCAATGAATTTGGAGTTAGGAGTTAAGAGTTAGGAGTTGAGAGTTAAGATGGATGTGAATCTCCGGTAACTTTTTCATTCTTAACTCTTAACCCTTCACCCTTCACTTTTGATCTCCGCCTTCACATTTTCCAGAGCTGCCAGTGCTTGTTGTGCGCGGGCCTCGCCGCGCGCGCGTTTGCCTCGCACGTGCTTTTCCATAGAAGGAAACAAACCAAAATTGGCCTTCATAGGTTGGAATGTCTCAGGGTCGGCGTGGGTAATGTAATGTATGAGTGCTCCGCTCATCGTTTCTGGGGGGAGGATGAGAAGTTCTTGCCCTTGCAACCAGCGCGCGGCATTCACGCCTGCCAGCCAACCGCCCATAATATTGCCTGCATATCCCTCTAGCCCTGCAATCTGCCCCGCGAAGAAAATTTCAGGATGCGAGCGCAGTTGTAAGGTGGGATATAAAAGATACGGGGCATTGATATAGGTGTTGCGGTGCATAGACCCATAGCGCACAAATTCGGCTTGTTCCAGTCCGGGGATAAGACGAAATACACGCTTTTGTTCGCCATAACGTAAGTTGGTTTGGAAACCCACCAGGTTGTAAAGTGTGCCCGCAGCATTATCCTGTCGCAACTGTACCACAGCGTAAGGACGTTGCCCTGTGCGCGGATCCCGTAATCCAACCGGACGCAGAGGGCCGAATGCCAATGCGTTTTCGCCGCGCCGCGCCAATACCTCAACCGGTAAACAACCCTCAAAGAAGTGCGCATCTTCTTTCTCAAACTCACGTAGTGCAATTTGTTCGGCGTGTACTAACTCAGTTGTAAAGCTCCGGTACTCTTCGGCATTGAGAGGACAATTGATATAGTCACCGGCCACTTCTTCCCCCTTGTCGTAACGTGAAGCCCGGAATGCCCTCTCAAAATTAATGGAGTCAAGTTCGACAATAGGTGCGATAGCGTCGTAGAAATAAAGCCCGCTATTTCTGGATGGCGCGCCATCCAGAAGTGGCGCGTCGCTATCGGTCAATTCGTGGATAGCATTGGCTAATCGGGCCGAGGTCAACGGCCCTGATGCGATGATGACCGGGCCGGAAGCAGTTTCGGAGACAGATCTCCGCGATGTCTGCATCAACGTGGTTACTTCTTCACGAATCAGGGTGATATTGGGATGTGCCTGGATGCGTTGCGTAATGGCGGCTGCGAATCCTTCGCGATCTACTGCAAGCGCGCTGCCTGCGGGTACACGATGTGCATCTGCCGTAGTGATAAGCAATGAACCTAAACGTCGTAACTCTTCCTTGAGCAGTCCAGGAGCGCGGTTTATTAGGTTGGAGCCCAGTGAGTTAGAACAGACCAATTCTGCCAATGCTCCACCCGTGTGCGCCGGCGTCATGGTTTGCGGGCGCATCTCGTAAAGTTTCACTCGAATCCCACGTTCGGCTGCTTGCCAGGCGGCTTCGGTTCCTGCCAATCCTCCCCCGATAACAGTGATGTCAGATGTTTGCATCTGCAATATCTTTCATTCTTCTAAAGGCGCCGACGTAGAACCATTATGCGGCGGCATTGAGAAAACTTCGCCTCTTCGTGGTTCAGCGTTGAGTAGATCGCGCGCTTCGTCTGCCCATTCTGCTGGAACCATGATCTTAACTTGTCCTGTACTGCTTACGGTTAATCCTAACGTTGGCGCGATAGCTTCGTAACTTAACATAACCGGAATTCCTGCGCTTTCTAGTGCCCCACGAATAACCATTGCGCGTAACATACCTTGAGCTACATAAACGGTGACTAAATCAACGTATCGCTCATCGTTTCCGAATGACGCATCACTTGTTCGCATACGCTACCTCCTCATCTCTGTCTATAGTTTGCGTTAGATTTGTTTATTTGTCAATCTTTTCCTTTCCTGGTATAATCTACCATGTTTTCTAGGGTATAAGCAACATCTAAGTTGAGTTAGCGAGTGGTTAAAAATTATGAGTGTAAGTGATACCGGTCAAAAGGACCAATACTGGGAACAGTTTGCCCTTTTGCCTCTAGATATAGAGCATTTAGTGAATTTTCTCGTTGAGACCGAGCGACCGTACACATTACGAGAGTTAGCTCGAGAAATAGTGCGTTATCGGCATCAACAGGCTATGAGTTTGATGAAAGATATTCTTTCTCAGGGACGGATTTATCGTCCTGCCGAAGCATATCAGGTTGGGGAATTTGTTATTTTTCCACATCTGGGTAATGTGTTAGGTGAGGTAATAGAGGTACGCCCCGGTTGTAATCCAGAATTCGAGCCGTTTTCTGTGATGCGTTTGCGGCTGGATACGGGTTCTGAGCGTGAATATGCGGCCGAATTACCTGGCGAACATCCGCTGAATACGGCGACGTATTTCACCGCTGCCGATGTTACAGTAGATGAGTTATTTGACCTTTATGGCGAAAAAGTCGAGGATGAACTCCAGGCGACATTAGAAACCAGTTCCCAATTTATATCAGTAGCGCATAAATGGTTTGTGCGTGATCTGGTTATGGAGGTTCCGCCAGGCCAATTGAATATTGCTGAGGCTTTGCTAGATATGTCTGGAGGAGGTCCTGTGCCTACTTCTGGGTTCTTGGAAGTGATGGACTTGCCGGCTGAAATCCCAGACCCGTTGAAGTTGTTTTCGTTAGAGTATGCATTATTGCGCGATAATCGTTTTGATGAGGTAGGACCTGCCGGACAGGCCCTTTGGTATTTGCGCCGCATGGAACCCCAGCAAGTGTTAGAAACACCGGAGTTATTGCGTTACATGCCAATTCCGCATAATCGCAGTCTTTTGGATGAGGTCATGCTGACCCTGGAACTGCAAGCGGACGATGAGTGGTCGGATACCGAGTATCGAGAAAGTGAGGATAACTTGGTGACGGTGGTTCTCTCCTATCCGCACTGGCGCAGTGGCACTTTACCTTTGGCCCCTCACATTGCCGGGTTATTCCCGACGGCACAATTGACCGATCGTATTCGGTTTACCTTTATTGATGGCGATACGAAGGAAACCTTCCCCGGGTGGGTGGTGCTTAGGAGCCGTTATGTATATGGGTTGGCCGCGTGGTATAAACGGCAGCAAGTACAGGTAGGTGCTTACATTGATTTACAACATGGCGAAGAACCGGGGAGTATTATCATTCAGGCGCGTTCAATACGTTCTCGCCGTCGAGAGTGGTTACGCACGGCTTCGGTTGAAGATGGACGGCTTTATCTGGAAGTAACGCGGGTTCCTGTTTTCTGTGAATTTGATGAATTAGCGGCTGTTGCTGTACCTAATCCAGATAATGTAGACGCGCTTGCGGTGCAATTGAAGCGAGCGTCGCTTGAACTGTTGTTGGACCAGGTTTTCAATGGCCTGGCTGGCTTGAGTCTGCAACGGGCTGTTCACGCGATGACATTGTATAGCGTTTTGAACCTGGTGCGCCGGGTTCCTCCCGCGCCCATGTTGTCGGTGTTAGCGACTTCGTCCAAGTATGTATCGCTTGGGGATAATTACTGGGCTTATCGAGGTGATGACTGATGACTGCACTTGCTCCTGATCCTGGAATTTCCCGTTTTATTCGACCGACAGTGGATACACCTTTTCATATCGATTATGGTTGGTGGGAGAAACAGGGTTTAGATCTTAATATTCAACTGACCACACATCTTTGCCCGGAGCATCGTAATGCTTATGCCGGGCAACGAGTAGAAATGATTGATTGGGTTGATCCGGATACATGTGAAGTTAAACAGATTGATGGGCTGCAGTACATTATAACGACACATTGTAGCCGGCAGCCGGGTTATGTGATGGGTGCGCCTACTATTTTGGAGGCGATTTTTCGCGTGTTTTTGAGTAATGGCAATCAGCCGTTGTCTCCCCGGAAGATCTCTCCTTTGGTGGGACAACCCGGGGACCGAATTCTGAATTTGTTGTCAGGGCGTAAGGTGCATAAGGGTTTGCGACCTGTGTTGAAGTAAATTTTTATGCCCCAGTAGCTCAATCGGACAGAGCGAATGCCTTCTAAGCTTTACAGTGCTTTTATTTAGTGCAATATTATAATGCCTTGTTAATTTACTTAAGTATAATGCCGCCAAAGCTAACTTTTAGCGAAAGGGCGGCATTATGTTTTTGCGAAACTTGATTGACGGTTTTATGCTAGACTGTAAAGCGCGCAAGCTATCCCCTTATACACAAAAGGCGTATGCTACCACACTAAAAGAGTTTTCTGACTTTATAGGCAATCCCCAAGCCGATAACATTACTATTTTTGACCTTAGAAAATACATTACTTATGTCTCAGAACGTAACTGTTACGGATGGGGCAATAACCCATATTCCCAGGAGCAGGATAAAAAGTTATCTGTGTGGGCAATCCATCGGCAAGCAAGAACGCTTAAAACGTTCTTCACGTGGGCATATACCGAGGGGATACTTTCAGAAAACCCAAGCGCAAGGCTAAGGCGTCCCAAGCTTCCCCAGGGGAGAATTGAAACCTTCTCCCAGGATGAAATAAATATCCTGCTAGAGAAAGCGCAAGAACAAAGCTACCGGGATTATGCCATTTGCTTCACCTTCCTAGATTCAGGATTACGCAAAAGTGAACTATTAAACCTCACTCTTAATGATGTGAACATACTGACCGGGGTTATAGTTGTGCAGCATGGCAAAGGGGACAAGTCGCGTGAAGTGAAGGTGGGCAATACGTGTAGAAAAATTCTATGGCGATATGTCAATGATTTTAGACCGGAAACAGAAGCAAAGCAGTTCTTTCTTGCGCATGGTGGGCAATTCTTAAAATACCACGCTTTGAATTCGGTTATGCGTAGATTGTCCGAAAAATGTGGCTTTAGGGTGTACTGCCACAAATTTAGGCATACCTACGCGACCAACATTGCTAAGAAATTTCCAAACGCTTTTCTTATCTCC
>JAFGFI010000116.1 GCA_016931185.1 Anaerolineae bacterium | reverse complement strand
GCATTCCCGAGGAAGAACAAGCGGCTGTCGAGGGTGACGAGTTCCGCAGACTGCAGGCAGAACGTGACGAATTGACTCAAGAGCTTCGGATAACACGAGACCAGCTCGAGGCAGCACGGGCACTGACAATAGATCGTCGAGGCTTTTCACAGGAGGCCCGTGCCCAGGTTCTTCGTTTGAAGAGCATCAAGCTGTTCGACGTTCAAGAAGAGGATACGGACAGATATTCTACCTGCCCGTTATGCCAGCGGGTGTTGCCAACTGAGGATGTGGCACCTTCGATACAGGAAATCCATAACTCCCTTGCTAAACTCGAAACACAAATCCGGCAAGTCGAAGACCATTCCCCCCAGATGCAGGCTATCGTAACCACCCTGGAAGAAAAAGAGGCCGAGATCAAATCTCATCTTCGGGACAACAAGGAGCGACTCGAGGCGATCCAACGGGAGAACGCTAGATTGCAGGAGTACAGGGAACGGAGCACGCGACGGGCACACATAATGGGCAGGATCAGCCTCTACTTGGAGAGCGTTCCTCAACTCGAAGATAGCAGCGAACTACAGAGACAAATTGCCGACCTACAAGTACAGGTGAACACGCTCGAAAACGAATTGAGTGACGACACAGTAGAAGAACGCGTACAGTCGGCGCTATCGATTATAGCCCTGGACATGAATGTTTGGGCAACGGAACTCCAACTTGAGCATTCTGAATTCCCGCTACGCCTTGATCTCCGGCGATTGACTGTCGTTGCGGATAGTGTCGACGGCCCGATCCCGATGGAACGAATGGGAAGCGGCGAGAATTGGGTCGGCTACCACCTCATCACTCACTTCGCCTTGCACCGATGGTTCGTCAAACGCAATCGTCCAGTGCCGCGCTTCATTTTCATTGACCAGCCTTCTCAGGTCTACTTCCCGGAGGACGAGGACTGGCATCGCCAAGAAAACGGTACCATTGGAGTCGGCGAGGATAGGCAGAAGGTTGAGCGCATGTATAAACTGGCATATGATGTGGTTCTGAAGCTGGGCGGTCAGTTCCAGATAATCGTGACCGATCATGCGAACATCAATCAGCAATGGTTCCAGGATTGTGTGGTTGAGAGATGGAGAGAGGGTGTAATGCTTGTTCCGCCAGAGTGGGACCGGACTTCAGGCGAAGACTAATCCGAAGGGAGCAAGAATTACCGAACAATGCGCTCCACCTGACCGCTATTCCACTAGCGCTCAATAACCGGAAGATAATTTAATTGTTAGCCAACAAACCTAGCTAGTCTAATTATGGCTAAACAGTTGCCGCATAACAAAAAAATCAAAACGGTGGCGCGAGAGGTCCTGGCGCCGATGGGAATTATTCAAAAGGGCCGGTCCCGGCTTGAGTTGGACGATCACGGCTGGCGGCTGGTGCCTGCCGTCAGAGCCGGCGAGCGGCGAGCAGTTCTAACCCAGACTATGATATAATAACTCTATGAGATGGAGCAAGCATCGGGATGTTACGCTGATGATGCGCGACAATACGGCAGTTATTGAGGTAAGGTGAATGCCATGAGCAAGTCGGTCTACTTGGATGCGACGATTCCCAGTTACCTCTTTGATGAGCGGGAAAATATCCGCGAGTACATTACGGTCACCAAAAAGTGGTGGGAATCTGAAAGCTGTCATTTTGATATTTATGTGTCCGAAGAAACGATCGCCGAGTTGAGCCAGGGTGACTTTCCGCGCCAAGCCGAGATTCTGGCTTTTGTGTCTCAACTACAGGTTTTGCCACCCGATGGACGGATATTGGATATAACGCGCGTCTATTTGGATAATTACTTGATGCCGCAGGTGTTTAAAGGCGAAGCTCTGCACCTGGCCTATGCTACTTTTTACAAGTGTGATTTTCTGCTGACGTGGAACTGCAATCACCTGGCGAACGCAAACAAGCGTCAGCATATCCGCATCATCAACGCCCGGCTCAACCTGGCCACGCCTGAGATCGTCACACCTCTTGAGTTATTCACGGAGATCAACCATGTTGACGAATGAGTTGTTAGAGGCGAAATATAGAGCCCAGCGCGCATTAGCGGAACAAGGCGGCGATGACTTGAACACGTATGTGGAGCATGTTCAGCGCATGGTACGGGAAGTCGAACAGAAGTACGGCATCAAGTTTCATTACCGCGGCAACAAGGGCGCTGAACCTGCACTAGAAAAGAAAAACAAATCAAGCGAATGTGAAACATAAGCCGTTATATTTCGACTAGTGGTTTGTCAATTGTCATTTTTATGTTTGATTTCGACGATAAAACGGCTAAAGCCGATACTACGAACCTAAAGGTTTATCTTGGACAGACTACTAGGGCCATCAGACTGGACAGAACTTGTGGCGAACCGATACCAATAAATTCACCAGGGGGCAGTGGTTCAAGGGCAGAATTTACTAACGGCGTTCCGATCTTTCCCCGGATGGCGCCAAATTGATTTACTTTGCGAAAAAAATCAACGCCCGGACTTACGCAGACAATGAATATACCTACGCCTGGACTGCCATAAGCAAGCCGCCGTACTTGACTGCGCTTGCGCTCTGGCCAAAGGGGGACTGCTGGTATGGGGGAGGTCTTTTTAAAGGCCAATCAGTGATTAACACAGATGGTGTGTCATGGCCGATTGGGAACAACATGGCAAACTGGTTCTCGTCAAAGATGGCAAGATATTTATTGGCACAGAGGATATTGTTGGGATTTCATTTCGAGTCCGCGAACTGGTCGATTTGAATTTACACACTCCGGAACCAAAAGTTGCACCGGCATGGGCAACCAAGTGGTAACAGCGGGCAGCGGAGTGCTTTGCCAAGTTCCCCCTTAATACAAAACTATGCGCTGAATAAGGAAATGGGTATAATTGAGAGAAAGTTTGGGGACGAGAATTATAAGCATTGTGATTTCTGAAGATATTTTATACGCCACCCGTATGACGGAAGCCGAGTTTTTACAAGAAGTGGCCATATTACTGTACGAAAAAGGTAAACTATCACTCGGCAAAGCCAGTAAATTGGCCCGAATGAGTAGAATCCAATTTCAATCTTTGCTGGCCAGTCGTCAAATTCCCATTAATTATGGGATCGACGATTTTGAAGCAGACTTGAATACCCTTCGTAAACTGGAACAGTTATGATTATCGTCAGCGACGCCTCGCCGATTATCAATCTTGCGGTCATCGGCCAATTGAACTTGCTCCAAAAGTTATTTGGTAATGTGATTATTCCACAAGCGGTTTATAATGAGATCGTAATTGAAGGCGAAGGGCAGGTTGGGTCGACGGAAGTTGCTCAAGCTGATTGGTTTGAAATCAAACCAATTTCTAACCGTCCCCTGGTAACATCATTAGAGGGTGAATTGGATATTGGAGAGGCAGAGGCAATCGTATTAGCAGTTGAACAAAAGGCAACTTTATTGCTGATTGATGAACGAAAGGCGCGGATCGTAGCCAATCGTTTAGGGGTTGATTCGATTTGACTGTTTGGCATATTAATAAAAGCTAAACATGAAGGTTTGATATCGGCGGTAGGTTTGATGATGGATGAGTTGAGGGCCAGGGCGG
>JAFGFI010000115.1 GCA_016931185.1 Anaerolineae bacterium | reverse complement strand
GAATTACGGATTCAATTTTCATCCTACTGCTGGTGAACGCACCGTGTTAATGGGTAATTCCCTTGAAAATCGCAAATTGGCAAATTTAAATTGGTAAATTGTGAAAACTCTTGAAAACTTGGTTTCGTCTTAAATTTTCATCTTACTGTTGGTGAAAGGGCGCGTTAATGAGTCATTCCCTTGAGAATAGCGAATTACGAATAGCGAATTACAGATTTAATTTTCATCCGACCGCTAAGGAATTGTTTGCGGTCGCCGTTCAAACGCTCGGTCAATCTAATACTGAATCTGAATAACCTCCACCGATGCCTCGCGCCACCGCCCTGGCTCCGAGAAGGATCGCAAATAGCCCATCAGATCAAACTTGGAGCTGACGGTTAAACGGGCAACAAAGTGCGAGGGTGTCTCTGTATAAGTCCCCGCAAACAGCACTCGCTTTTTTAACGCTTTCTTGGAGATATCAAAGCAGTACCCATCCTCTTCCCGGCGCACATTCACAGGTACATAGCCGGCCTGCAAAAATTGGCGCAACTGTAACCCCGCACCGGGGAAATGTGCCGGTGGCAATCGCAGTTCTATCTCCATCCGCTCAAACATCCCCGGCTCAAAGTTATCCAACCAACCCAGGAAATGCAGGGGCGCGGAGGAGCGGAGGAGCAGAGGAGCAAGGGAGCAAGGGGGCAAGGGGGCAGTTCCTTTGCCTCTCTGCCCCCCTGCTCCCTTGCTCCCCTGCTCCCTTGCTCCTTTGACTTTCTGTTCCCACATCGACATCGCCACTACGGTCTCACCCCACATACCCGTATACTGTTTGCGAAGTTGTTTTGTGGTGAAGAGAGATTCTTCTACGGCCAGGAGGGTATCATCAAGGTCAGGATAGATTTTGAGGATCTCGCGCAGGAGCCAGGCGTCCAACCATTCCGGTTCCACACCCGCGACCTCTGGAGGAATCCACACGCGGGCATATAGCGGCTTGAGCTGCCACTTGGCGCGCATCACGTCTTCCAATTCGCGCAGGTAGGAACCGCCGGGATGCTGCATGGTGTGTGTGGTGAGCGCGTCGCGCTGTGCCACGGTCACACATGCACCGCATCCCACACAGTGCGCTGCCTCGCCCGCTACCTGCCCCACTTCTCCCAGGCAGTAGCCCGCGTCGCTCTCCTCCAATGCGGCCCGGTATTGGCGATAGAGATAGTCTGAAGAAATCCGTTGCTGTACGAACGTGAGGGGGAAATCATACTCGGGATCTTTCTCACCCAAAAACGCCACATTCCATAGCCCGTGCTGCTGCATCCATTCCTGCAATATCTCCCCATAGGGCCGTGCCTTATCTTCTCCGTCTTTACATAAGGCAATGTCATAACAATAGCCTTGTTCGGCCAATGCAACCACGGGTTCGTGCAGCCAGTATCCACCCGACGCCAATATCTGTGAAGTGATATATTCGTCCCACGGCGTTGCCAGGCGGAATTCGAAGCCGTTGGTCTCGCACGCGGACTTCACCGGGCCAATAACGGGCTCCCACTCCATCTCGTCCAGGAACAGCCGGTCGTAGCGCAACGGCGTAAACGGCATCCGTACCAACAGGCCAAAGCTGAAAATCACCCGCAGCCCCTCGCGCCCTGCGCCCTGCACAAGGTTCTTCAAATCGCGGATAAAGTTGCGGAACTCTGTGACATCTGCCTCATCTTCATGCCCGGTCAGAATATAAAACAGTTTGATCTCGCGGATCTTCTGGCGCAGCAGCCGCGCCAGCACGTGCTTAATCTCCGCATCCAGTAAGCTTTTGTGCAAAAAGGCGCGCATCCGTGTACTGATGCCCTCAATGCCCAGCGTGAAGCTGCGCTTGTCGGCTATCACCTCGGCTTCCAAGAGATCGGGCATCGCCGCGAGAATATCCACCCGCTGGCTTTTAAACCCCACACGCAGGAACAGCCGGTTTAGGTCTAACAGCAGGGCCAAAATCTCCTCGTGTGTGTTGAAGTTGAAGCTGTACAAATCCAGGGACGTGGCCCCTGTCATCTGCTTGAGATCACGTGCCGCCGCCAGTATCTCCTCCCGCGCCACCTCGCGGTAAGGCTTGCGATCGTAACCCTCGAAGCAAAAGGAGCAGAAGGCAGGACACCCAAAGTTAATCTGTACCCTTGCTGTCCCCGCCTCCGCACTATTCAGCAGTGGATAGTGTGCCAGCAAATCACTGGCCTGCGGATCGGGGCAGATGGCCTTTTCAACAACTTGCCCTGAACTGTTGGCGCGCCATAAGGGGGACAAACTTTCGAGTCTGCCAGGGGGACAGACTCGAAAGTCTGTCCTACATAGTTGCTCCATCCACCGCTCGCCCTCGCCGAAGAAGATGGCATCGGCCACACAGTCGCCGGCTTCGGTTATGATGGCCTGCGTCGCCAGGGCATTGGAGCCGCCAAGGATGATGGGGGGATAAGTAGCGTCCCGTTGGCTGGCCCACACGGGAATACCGGAATGTAGGAGCAGGTAGGGCAGGTTGATAAGTTCCAGGGTGTAGGCGTTGGAAACTAATACCAGATTAAAGTCATCTACTCCATGCCAGGATTGGATTCCGACCAGCAGTGGCACTCTCGCTGCGATGAAGCGCGCGCGGTCATGCTGCGGGGGGAAGAAAGCCATATCCACATAGGCTTCCGGTGCCGCGCGCCGCACAGCCTGGAAAAGGAACAGGTGCGGCGTGGAGCGATCCACGTCGCGGAAGGGTGACAACCGCACAATCAGCACGCGAAAGGATGCTTCCTCAAAGACAGGATTATCCCACGTGGGATTCGGGCGCGGGCGGTAGACATCTGCCGCTTGAAGTAAGGCCCAATTTTGCTCGAAAAAGGGTGTATAGTCTGTCACTGTTCGGCGTAGCGGTGAATAAAGTTCACCTCTTCGTTTTTTATAACGAGTTCTCCCTATCAACATTTCTGATTTCGGATGATTTCACCCTCGCATGATCTACCAATACTTCACCGTTTTCGAGTTGTAATGAGACGGATGACGGTTTGAGGATTGGCGCTCCTTTGTGCTGGACCGACCAGCGCAACTTATCGCCGGCTTCCACTTGCACAGTAATATGCCCATCCGGGGACTTAATTTTATAGCTCTGATTTATTTGGGTCACTACAGGAGGATTTTTGCTCATTTCAGTTCTCCTTTCCAAGTTTTGACAATCCGGCCTCCAAACCCTGGCGACGATACGCTTCTTGTTCGCCGGGATGCGTGCATATCTTTTCAATGCCGGGAAAATGCCGGGCTACACATTCCAGAAATTGGCGCAGTGTGAGTCGCGCGCCAGGCTTTATTCCCAAATAGGGAAAGAGTTTGCCGTCCAGTTCGTCATTATATCCTTGCTTGGATACCGGTTCGTCTAATTGTGACAAGACGTCATCACAGACACCGTTGGGTTGCAGATGCCGGCATGGATAACAAATCTCGTCCGCGGCCAATACAAATTCTATCTCCAAAGAGAGATCGTTCAGAACCTGCTCAGCCACGGTATGCAGGGCATGACCATAGGGATGCGGTGTAAATTTAACACCGTGTCCATAATCACTGATAATATCAATCAAATGATGAGGGCGTAATTTCATCACCATCTCCTGTTCGCTATTTATTGTCAGATCAGTCACCTAATACTTAAATCCATATTGCTAACGTATCCCGCATGCGCATACTGAGGTAAGTATATGGGGAAATGAGAAAAGAGGCAAGCCCCTCAGATTGGGCGGGTGAGCGTCAAAGTTTTGCAAGTGCGATTTTCCTTCCGGGAAGCTACGGGGCTGCCACTGCGTGCTTCCCGGAAGGAAGACGTGCCCTGCAAAACTTTGACGCCCACCCGCAAAACAACCAAAACTTGACAGCCCTTCTGCTCTGCCCTATACTTTACTGAGAAAAGACGTAATATAGACTTGATAAAAAGGTTAGCGCGCATAACCGGTAGAAGTGACAAGAGCGCGATATTGTATTACGCTCTGACTTATATCCAACCTTAACACAGAGCGCGCAGCAAGAAACGTGAACGATCAAGTATATCGTGAAGGGGGCTAAATATGAACCGTACACGTATTATCTTTTTTGCAATTGTTGGGATTACATTGCTCATCGTACTACTGGCGGTGGCCTATAATTTTGTGATGGAGCTTGCCACACCCGCGCAGCCGGCGGAGATGTTCAGCGATCCGGCGCGATTGCCGAAGAATACTGTGTTGCTCAGCATTGCCTCGTCCAGCACGAAGCAGGCGTGGATGGAGCAGGTGGTCGCCAATTTTCACGCCGAGGGAAAAACGACCAGCGCGGGATCAAAAATTCAGGTCGAGGTGGAACCGGTACTCTCTGGCGGATCTATGAATGCAATTTTGGGCGGCACGCTCAAGCCTGTCGTGTGGAGTCCGGGGTCGCCATCCTGGGTGGACCAGTTCAATGAAACCTGGCGCCAACAAACTAACAAAACCCTAATCAGCGAGGTATGCCCGCCCGTCATCTATACCCCCTTAGGCATTGCGATGTGGCGACCGATGGCCGAGGCCCTGGGCTGGCCTGATACGCCCATCGGCTGGCAGACCATCGTGGATCTGGCCTCCGACCCAGAAGGATGGGCCAGTTATGGGCATCCTGAATGGGGCAAATTCCGCTTTGGACATGCCCACCCCAAGTATTCCAACGCCGGGTTGCTCACAGTCACATCCTTCGTTTACGGGATGGCGGGCAAGACGGATACATTGACGGCGCAAGAGGTATACGCGCCGGAAGTTGAAGCAGCCCTGCGCACCCTGGGCCAGAACACATCAAAGTATGGAACGCTCACTACCGATCTGTTAGACATGATGGCACTGCAGGGCCCTGGCTACATCCACGCGGTTGCTACATTTGAGTCCGATACCGTTCGTCAGAATATGGAGCGCGGTGACGAGTTGCGCTTCCCATTGGCATTCATTTTCCCTGCCGAGGGCACGTTTTGGGGCGATCATCCCTACTGTATCCTGGACAAAGCAGAGTGGGTGAGCGCGGAACAGGCCGAGGCTGCCGCCATCTTCCTTGAGTATCTATTGACGCGCGAGCAACAAACGCTGGCGATTGATAGTTTGCTGCGCCCCCTCGATACTTCCCTTCCCTTGCGCGCGCCTTTGAACCTGGAGGGGGGTACCGATCCCACCGTAAATCTTGATACCGTGCCTGCACTGGCGTTTCCTAGCGCGGACGTCAGTGCGGCTATCACGGATCTGTTTATGATCACCAAGCGCAAAGCGACCGTTCTCCTGGTGCTGGATGTCTCCGGCAGCATGCAGGGGGAAAAAATCCGCGCGGCCACCGAATCCACCGTCTCTTTTCTCAAACGTCTGCACCCAGATGATCGGGTTGGGGTAATGACATTTAACAATACAGTCCTCACCCTCAGCATGCCGGCGCGCGTGGGCGATACGGTAGAACAGGCCGCGAATCAGGTCAATATGTTGATCGCCGACGGGAACACCGCGCTCTATGACGCCGTCTGCCAGGCGACAGAGATCATGAAGGCGGAACGCGCGGCAGATGCCGAAGTGGGCGAGCAGCGGCTTTACGGCATCGTGTTGCTCTCCGACGGGGAAGATACCACCGGACATCCCACCGAAAACCAGATGTTTGCCACCTGCCTCCCGGCGCACGCCGAAGCGGATAGTTTTAAGATCTTTCCCATCGCCTTTGGGGATGACGCGAACCACGGCGTTCTTAAACGGATCGCCGATGTCACCGGCGGCAGCTTGTTTACGGCGGATCCCGGTTCAATTGAGCAAATCTATATCAAAATATCGGCAGAGCAGTAAATGATTTAAAGCTAAGGACCTTCCAGGAAGCTGTGAATCCCTTACACCGGCTAAATACGTGGGATGGACGCCGGTTTGCTGCATAATCAAGCCATTCTAAGCTTCCTGGAAGGTTAAAGTAGCCCAAATGCGATAGCCCGCCTTGAGAACCCGGATTATTTAGAATTGAAAACTATGGTATAATGTCTCCCTTAGAGGATATCAATGATTAACTTTCTATTAGGTGAATCGGTTATTATTTTACGGGGTGTTGTCTGTTTTGGGGAGGCGCACCAACTTTAGGTGCGCCCCGCAACAGCTTTTGCTCTTATTTTAAGTTGTTTTGATTTTCGAGCCGTGGGCGCGCTCGCGTCTGCGGCTATTTCTTTGTCTAACCTCCCTCCTGTCTAAACTGCAGATGCGCTGCCCTCACGGTGACGCTATGGTTACCCGACGCAAATAAGAAATTGACGCAAAGGCGCAATGCCCGCAAAGTTCTTAAGCGTTTCGTAATCCGTTATTTGTAATTCGTTATTCTCGGAGGACAGTATGAGTACGATCATTGTGAATTTAGACAAAGTGACCTATCACCACGGCCCGCATTTGGTCTTGAATGAGATCAGTTGGGAGATGCAGGCCGGGCAGAAGATCGGCCTGGTGGGGCCGAATGGCGCGGGGAAGTCCACGCTGTTGCGCTTGATTACGGGGGAATTGACACCGGACGATGGCTTTATCTTTCGCCACAAGAAAATCATTATGGGCTACCTGGCGCAAGAGCCACAGCTCGATACGACTAAAACGGTGTGGGAGGAAACTATCGGCGCAAATCCCGCCATCCAGCGCGTCGAGGCCGAGATGCGCCACCTTGAGGCCCAGATGGCCGACCCTGCCGTTTACAATGATACTGCTGCCCTTAATCGTGTTCTGGCCGCCCACGCGCGCGCCCAAGAAGCTTTTGAACAGCACGATGGCTATAGCTATGAAAATCACGTTCAGCAGGCTTTACAAACTGTTGGGTTTGCCGAGAAAGATTTCGAGCTACCGGTGCGCGTCCTTTCCGGCGGGCAGCAGAAAATGGTGGGGTTGGCGAAGTTGCTCGCGCTTAAGCCCGATCTGTTGTTATTGGATGAGCCGGACAATCATCTTGACCTGGCAGGCAAAACACATTTGGAACACTTCATCCAAACTTTTCCCGGCACGGTGATTATTGTCTCCCACGACCGCTATTTGCTGGATGAGGTAGCCCAGTTCATCGTGGAAGTAGAAGCCCATAAGATCGCGCTTTACCAGGGCAACTATTCCGCCTATGCCACCGGCAAGCAACTGCGACTGCTGCGCCAGCAACAACTCTACGAAGCGCAACAAAAAGAAATTTCCCGCATTGAGGCCGCCATCGCCCGCTTCGAATACTGGGCCAGTATCGTGATTGACGAGCGGCACATCCGCCAGGCGCGCTCGCGCCAAAAGATGTTGGAGCGCATGGATAAGATCGAAAAGCCGGTTCTGGAACATGAGACGATGGGACTGGAACTCAACGGGTGGCGGGGGTCGAACAAGGTGTTGGATATTGTGGATCTGGATAAGGTTTTTGAGTCAAACGACAAACGGCAAACGGCAAACGTGGCTTCCACAGAAGAGCCTGTGAATGGGATATCCAATGTGGTGCTGTTGGGGCTGAATTTGCGGATTTGGCATGGGGAGCGTGTGGGGTTGATCGGCGAGAATGGAACGGGGAAGAGCGTGTTGTTTCGCTGCATTTTGGGCCAGGAGGAACCGACAAACGGCATCATCAAGATCGGCCCCAGTGTGCAGATCGGATACTACGCGCAACAGCACGAGACGCTGGATCCCAATCGCACGTTGATTGAGGAAATCTGGGAGGCAAAGTCTATGTCGGAACACGCTGCCGTCAACTTCTTGCGCCGTTTCCTTTTTCCTTACGAACGCACGCGCGATAAAGTTGCCACGCTATCCGGGGGGGAACGCAGCCGGCTACAACTTGCCAAGCTGATGCTCTCCGGCGCGAACTTTCTGCTTCTGGATGAACCGACCAATAACCTCGATCTCCCCTCCTGTGAAGTCTTAGAGCAAGCATTGGAGGAGTTTGAGGGCACAGTACTTGTCATCTCTCACGACCGGTATTTCCTTGACCGCATCGTCGAGCGTATTGTCGAGCTGGAGGAAGGCGCGCTGGTTGCATATAACGGGGATTATACGTATTACGCAGAGAAGAAAGAAAAGGCAATTTCTCATTAACCGTCGGTTCACCGAGGATAAAAACCGGGTTTTAAGAAAAACCCGGTTTTTTTTATTTTGTTCGTTTGACACACTGCCTGAATCCTCGTACAATCATTTTAGGTTATTGTCAACATGAGCGATACCATCCACACAAACACACAACGCTGGTGGCGACGGATATGCCGTGACCTGCGTGTTTTGGCCCACTGTTTTCCCTGGTGGGTGGGTATGGCCCTGGTTGTTGGTATTGCCGGGATGGCGGCCCTGTTCCAACAAACGTACAATCGCGGCCTCTCCCCACCTATAAGTTACGTGAAGGCGGTGTACGCTATTTTGAACATGATCGCATTTCAGATATCGTTTGCCGATATGCCGGAAAATGATGCCCTGGATATCTTCTTTGTCGTTGTGCCCCTGGCCGGTATTCCCCTACTGTTAGTATTTGGAGCCAATATTCTCACCACCCTGCGCGTTTTCTTTGTACGGGGTGAACGCGGTCCTGAATGGCAGGCGGCTCTGGCGGCTACTCTCAAACGCCCTATCGTAGTCTGTGGCCTGGGGCGTGTTGGCTACCGGGTAGCAGGACAGCTTCTCGATCTGGAACGCCCCGTTGTCGGCATTGAGGCCGTTTACTCTCCTCTGGTAGACGCGCTCCGCAATCGCGATATGCCCGTAATCCTGGGGGATATTCGCAATGAAGACGTATTGCACAGTGCCGGCGTTGATCGCGCGCACACGGTACTTGTTTGCACGCACAATGATCTGGCAAACATCGAAGCCGCCTTTCGTGTGCGCGAGCGTAATGCCCAGGCGCGCATTATTCTGCGCCTCTTTGAAGATGAAATTGCAACAGAAATCAAAAACAGTTTTGACGTAGAAGCCATCATCAGCCGCTCCGCTATTGCGGCCCAGGCGTTTGCTTACGCGGCCCTGGGGTTGGAAGTGCTGGAGACCTTTATCCTGGAAACGCAGACGTACGCGCTCGCCAAAGTGCCACTCAAGATTAATTCACCCCTCTTGGGCCACACGCTTCAAACTCTCACCGATGAGGAAGATATGACTGTTGTCTGCATTCATCGGGATGGACAGTTGATAACGGAACCAGGCGCAACTACTTGCACACAGATGGACGATACACTTTTTGTTTTTATTGAGATGGAACGTCTGGCGGGGCTAACACAGGGGAGCAAAGGCGCAGGGGTGCAGAGAAGCGGGGAAGCAGGGGAGCAGGAGAAGTCACCGGTGATGGTATGTGGGGTAGGACACGCGGGGTACCGCGTGGTCAATGTGTTACTGGAACTGAAGCAGCCAGTCATTGTCTTGAGCCTTGAAGTAGAAATATTAGCGGAGCGCTTGAAGGGACAAGGAGTCAACGTGCTGTATGGTGATTTCCGCCAACATGCTGTGTTGGAACACGCCGGCGTGCGCCAGTCCGCGGCCATCATCGCGTGTACCGAAAATGATATGGTCAATTTTGAGACCGTGTTGCGCGCCCGTGAACTGAATCCCCAGATCCGCGTTGTTATGCGAAGTTTTGAGGAAGCCCTAGGCGAACGGCTCCAACAGGCATTCAATATTGATACCGTTTACAGCACCTCGGCTATTGCTGCCCCTGCCTTTGTGACAGCCGCGCTTAAAATGCATATCATACAACCGGTAGAGGTCGGGACGGAACAACTGCGGATGGCCCGCATTCTCGTCGAAGCTTTGTCAAGTCTCTACAGAGAGCGCATTGATACTCTGAATGACGAAGAGGAGCTGACGATTCTGCTCCATAAACACAATACCACGATTTATATTCCCCCAGACATGACGCAACCCCTGTTACCGGGTGATGAGATCATCGTGCTGGCATCCGAAGCCAAGCTTGGTGCTTTGAGTGTACGCAATCGCGCCATACGTGAGCAAAAGAAAGGAATAGCGTGATGAAAAATTCCGAACAAAATCAAGATATTGAAAAGCAAAGTATGGATACATTTGCGAGCCACCTCACTACATCTAATATGCGTGCTGCACTGATCCGGGTGTTATTAAGCACGCTCATTGTTATGACTGCGCAGGAGATTCTCAAGAAATGGCTCTTCCCCCATATTGAGGTATGGCAGTCACAGTTAATCACCGTTCTCTTCAGCGGCGCTGTTGCTACAGGTGCAGCCTACTTTGCGCTAAGACAAATGCGCACATTTTACTTCTGGGGCGCGGCGGCGGCTCTCCAAACGACGCACAAGGCTTTGAAGCAACAGGTGACCGCGCGCACCGAAGAATTGGCGCAGAGCAATCAACGGTTGGAACGTGAGATCGAGGATCGCAAGCAGGCCGAAACAGACCTCCGTCGCGAGCGTGATTTTGCCGAAAGCCTGTTGCAGACGGCACAGGCGATCATCCTGGTCCTTGACCCCCAGGGGAGAATTGTGCGTATTAACCCGTATATGGAAAAGTTATCCGGTTATCAATTAGCGGAAATCGAGGGTAAGGACTGGTTTACAACTTTTTTGCCAGAACATGATCGTGAGCGCATCTGGGCCGTCTTCCTGGAAGCGGTGGAACATATAGGGAGCCATAGGCTTGTCAGCGCTATTCTCACTAAAGATGGCGTTACACGGCATATCGAATGGCATACGAAGACACTTCAGGATCTGCAGGGAAACATTCACGGTATTTTGTCTATCGGCCAGGATATCACGGAGCGATTGCGTGCCGAAGAAGCTCTGCGGGCGACGCACGATGAACTGGAACGACGGGTTGAAGAACGCACCCGCGAACAACAAGAAGTTCAGGAAGCCCTGGAACGTCGCGTGGCGCAGTTAGCCATCCTCAACGATGTGGGAAGTAAAATTGCCGCCATCCTGGACTTAAATCTCATTTTCAATCGTGTGACCAGGCTAGTACAAGAACGATTTGGCTATCATCACGTAGGACTTTTTACCCTGGAAAAAGAACAGAAATTATTGATTATGAGAGCGAAATCGGGTATCTTCGCGCATCTCTATCCCCCTTATCACGTACTCAAACCCGGACAGGGAATGGTCGGCTGGGTAGGCATCTATGGCAAAACGTTGCTCGCCAACGATGTTGACGCTGAACCACAGTACGTTAACCTTTACCCTGATGTGATCCCCACGCAATCCGAGTTAAGTGTCCCCATCCGCGTAGCGGGAGAAATTATGGGTGTGTTGGATGTGCAAAGTCCGCAGCCTAACGCATTTGATGAAGAGGATGTGATGGTAATCGAAACATTGGCCGATCAAGTTGCGGTAGCTATTGCCAACGCGCGTCTGTATCAGACTGTACAACGCGAACTGGCCGAACGCAAACAAGCCGAGGCTGCATTACGCGAATCTGAGGTGCGTTACCATACCGTCTCCGATCTCATTTCTGATGTAGCTTACGCGATCAAGCTCACCTCAGATGGTAAAATAGAAGCCGAGTGGGTCACCGGAGCCTTCACGCGTATCAGTGGCTTAGAACTTAACGAAATCCCCTCACTTTTGGACTGGCGCAAATTGATCCACCCAGACGATCATTCTATTATGCACCAGGCCATTAAGCACCTCAAAGCCTCTCTCCCTTATGAAAACGATTTCCGTTTTCTGAGTAAAGATGGAGAAGTGCGTTGGCTACACACGCGCAACCATCCGGTCTGGGATGAGATCCAACAGCGGGTAGTGCGTGTTATCGGCGCGCTCCAGGATATTACAGAACGCAAACAGATGGAGCAAATGATGCTGCGTTCTGAGCGACTGGCCGCTATGGGGTACATTACTGCGACATTGGCTCACGAAATCAAGAATCCACTCCAGGCCATCCAAAGCAACCTGGAATTAATTTTGGATTTTCCTTTAGAACCTGATGAACAACAGGAATCCTTGTACGTTTGCAACAATGAAGTCCAGCGACTGATCGAAATTACACAGAGTGTACTTAGCTTGGCGCAAACCAGGAAAGACAAGTATCATGAAGTTTCTATCATTGAACAGGTTCAAAGAACGCTGGATCTCTTGCACCAGGCGTTGAAAAAAGCGGAGGTTGACGTCAGCACAGAACTTCCCCCCCACTTGCCTTGTATCAAGGGAGATTCTGATCAAGTGGGGCAAATATTTCTCAATCTCGTCATCAACTCTATTGAGGCAATGCCCAATGGAGGTAACTTATATATTGATGCTTATGCCGATGAAGGCATTGTAAATCTGTCCTTTATGAATAATGGGCCACCTATTCCCGCTTACCAGTTAGAACATATATTTGAGCCATTTTTTACCACTAAGCCCCAGGGTGTTGGGCTAGGGTTGTTCATTAGCCACCAAATTGCCCAACAACATGGAGGGACCCTAACTGTCACCAATCTGGAAGATAATGAAGGTGTAGTTTTCACACTGACGTTACCGGCCCACGCATCCATCAATGAACAGGAATCATCCTTATGAGCGAACAACGGACACATATTCTTATCGTCGAAGATTCCCTGGGTGTTTCCCGCGCTTTGCATCGCGCCCTAAGCCTGCACCAAAATGGTCGCTACCGGGTGGAAACGTGTGATTCAGGAGAAACGGCTCTGGAACGTCTGCACGAACAGACATTTCATCTATTGATCTCTGATTTCCGCCTGCCGGGTATCAATGGTCTGGAATTACTTGAACGCGCGCAGCAGATCAACCCGGATGTACGCAGTATCCTCATCACCGCCTTTGGTTCTCCAGAAGTTGAAGCTCGCGCTCGTGAACAGGCTACCGCCTACTTACCCAAGCCCTTTAGCTTAAAAGAAATTATTCGCCTTGTTGAAGATGTCATCAGTACTCCCCCTATCTCACAGCCTCCCCCACCAAGAAGAAGCACAACACGACGCGTGACCAAAGAGATGACATTACAAGCCCGGAAGAGCGCGCATCTCCTTATCATCGCCAGCGATTTAGATGGCACGCTGACCGAAACCGGCACGATTGCGCCTGAAACCTGGCAGATTCTCAAACGGGCCAAGACATCTGGTTTTGTGCTGATCTTGGTTACAGGACGCACGCTGGATACTTTTGTCGCAATGGGACCTTTTTCTGAATTGTGCGAAGCCATCGTAGCTGAAAATGGCGCAGTGGTTTACTTTCCGCGCCGGGATGTCGTGATCTTGCCTTTCGGACGCCTGGATACGCAGGCGCTGCAACGCCTGGAACTGATGAGTGTGCCGCTAGAAAGAGGGATGGCTATCGCAGCGACCATCCTTCCTTACGATGAGGCCATATTAAGGGCTTTGCGCGACAGTCGCAGCGCGGCGAACATCGAGTATAATCGCAACGCAGTGATGGCCCTGCCACCCGGTGCGACCAAGGGTACTGGCTTACTCTACGCTTTACGCGAATTAGGTTATTCTCCTCGTAATGTCGTGGCCTGTGGGGATGCAGAAAACGATCGCAGTCTGTTTGAGGCCGTGGAATTAGCTGTAGCTGTTTCCAATGCTCAACCCACCCTTAAAGCGGCTGCCGATATTGTACTTGACGAGCCATCGGGAGCAGGGGTTGGGTCTCTGCTTGAGGCGTTACTTGACGGAAATATACCTGACCGGCAACCTCGTTCTGACCGCCGGTTACTCCTTGGCCACCGGTTGAGCGGCGCTCCTGTCTATCTTGATCCTTTCGCGGTGATCGAGCACAATATTGGCATCTTCGGCGCCAGCGCCAGTGGCAAATCCTGGCTCACCGGCCTTATTGCGGAAGAATTGCTGAAGCAAGATTACCAGGTATGTATTATCGATCCTGAGGGTGATTACCGGGGTTTGGGAACTTCGCCGCGTATATTGTTATTGGGTGGAGCGGAGACTCCCCTCCCCGGCGTTGCCGACGTGATCAATTTCAGTGAGTGGAACGCTACCAGCCTGATCCTGGATCTCTCTATGTACACAATAGAAGAACGTAACACTTACCTGGCAGAGTTTATGCGCGCGTTGCGGGGTCTCCGCAGCCGGCGAGGACGTCCTCATTGTTTTATCGTCGATGAATTCCAGAGTTTTTGCCCCCCCGAGGGTGGCGAATTGGCCAATTTGTTCTTGGAAGCAATGCATTGGGGGGGATTCTGTGCTGTCAGCTACCGCCCTAGTCAAATCACGCCTGTCCTATTGGCCGCGCTCGATCACTGGTTAATTACTCCCCTCCGGCTGCCGGAGGAAATTGAAACACTTGCTCCCCGCCTACGACAATATGAGAATGGTGAGGCTATGCTGGCACAACTGCCGACCTTACCCAAAGGGCAGGCATATCTATGTCCCGGCATGCACAAACCCTGGATGAGTGGCATAGATGATATTTTTAAATTCCGGGTAGGTCCCCGCACAATCCCCCATATCCGCCACCTACACAAGTATCTCCACGCTCCCTTGCCACAGGAGAAACGTTTTTATTTTCACAATCAAGGGGGCTATTACTTGGGGCGCGCCGCGGCTAATCTCTGGGAATTTCGGGAAGCCCTTAACCAGGTGCCGGTGGGCGCGCTAAAATATCACCTGGAACGGGGGGATTTTGAATACTGGCTGGAGGGCGCCCTGCATGATGAAGAATTGGCCCGCCGCATCCACAAACTACACAGCCGTGACTTGGAAAGTGAAGCTTTGCGGCAAGCATTATTGGAAATCGTCATTGACCGCTATGAAGAGCTAGAGACATTGGCATGATAGAAGGGATAAGGAAAAAAGATCATGGTTTCGTTTTTGGATCATACCCGAAAACGAAATGGCGTTGCAGCCCTTCTTTAATAACTTTAGGAAAGGAGTAAATATAAATAAATAATTGCAAAAATCTCTCTTAGGGTAGCGAATTTATAGTTTATTCTATTAGAAGCGTTTACCTAGAAAGGAGCATAACGATGAAACGCAAGTTTTGGTACATTTTCCTATTTTCCTTTGTGTTCGTTTTGTTTGGAACTGTGGTCGCGACCATCGCTGCTGATAACGAACATACTCCTGTCACAGAAATCACGGCATCTCCCACTATAGCGTCGCGGGCTCCTTTAGCTTATACCACCATTATCACGGTGAACACCACAGAGGATACCAGTGGTGATTCTCAAACTAAAACGTGTTACTTTACTCAAAGTCTGTGGTCTGCAGCCAGTGATGGCAAGTGCAGTTTCCGGCGCGCCCTGGTTGAGGCCAGTCACCGTCCGATCACACATCGCCCTATCCTGATCAAGTTCAATATTCCCCTCACCGATACTAACTATAATCCTGTTACAGGGACGTGGACGATCGTAATGGATGCGGATTATTCCAGCAGTGCGAGTTATGAAGCGATTGTGCCCAGCGATCTGGATAGTACCGAAAATCCTGACAGCTACATCACTATTGATGGCGCTACCCAGAGTGAAATCGGTGGACGCGATAACGGTTACCCCATCATTATCATCAACAGTGAACACAGCCTGGATCTGGTCAAAGTCCGCTACAACACCATTCGTAACCTGGCCTTCAACGGCGGTGGTGGTATCTTTTTGAACGACGTCTCCGACATTGGTGGCAGTAACCTGGTGGAGAATGTCTGGGTAGGCCTGAATGCTGACGGAACGGAGATTGTCCCCGGTTCCAATCCCAATATTACCCTGGCCGGCGGTGGCATCAGCATCCAGAGTGACAATAACACTATCAGCAACACGATTGTTACCGGCTCTAATGGGGGTATCTCAATTCAAGGGGATAATAACCTTATCCAGTACAACTATATCGGTGTTCGTGGTGATAAAACGATCCCGGCGGACCGGCTCACGTGTGTTGCCTCTAACCTCTATAACCCCGCGCAGTGGTATGGCGGCTGGGGCATCAGTATTTCCAGCGGCAGTAACAACCAGATCATCCACAATACCGTTGCCGGTGCCCATTCACCCCACTCACCCACCGAAACGGCTCCACCCGCGATCTGGACTGCAGGTGTGAATACACTTGTCGCTTATAATATCATCGGCATTGACGGAGGGGGAACTGAAGTCGGTACCTGTGGGCAGGGTATTTTTGTCACAGGGCAGGGAATTCAAGTGTTGCACAATACGATTGTGAATGCCCGCACCAGTTTTTTCAATGCTGAAACTGATAATCCCACCGAAGGTGCTATCTTTGTCAACGACAGCTCGCCGCTGGCGCTGCAATTTGTTATTCGAGATAATGTCGTGCGTAACAGCACCAGCAAGGTGATTGAATTTGGACCTGCCATCCCGGAGTCACTGCGCCTGTTTGAACCGCCCCATATCATCAGTATCGATGGCCTCACCGTGGTGGGGGAAACAGAAGTAGGTTACGATTGTCCTAACTGCCTTGTTGACTTATACCTGGACGACTTGGATGATGAACAGGATGCGTTGGAACTGTTGACTTCTGCCGTGATGGATGACATTGCTGGCACAGCGCGTTTCACGGCGTCACTCCCAAGTGTACTGCCCGCCAATCACGGCATTCGTGTCGCTGCTGTCACTCAAGATGATTACGTCATTGGTGGTTATCTATCCGGTACAACGACGATGTTATCCTTCGCCTATGCCCCCGATGCTACCTTTATCCGCGACCTGGCTCCCGGCTGGAATCTCTTCTCCATTGACGTAACTCCACCAAGTCCCGTTATCAGTGATGTGTTGAGCGGCCTCGCCGGGCAGTATGATTTGGTACTCGGCTTCGATGGCGGGCCGGCGGGTGGGGGGAAAACCTACGATCCCAGTAATCCCGGGGCCAGTGATTTGACCACGATGGATGTAGTGCATGGTTATTGGATTCATATCACCGCCGCAACAACGCAGACATTGACGTTGGCTTACGAACCCGCGCGGGATGACACGCCTATTGCCCTCTATGAAGGCTGGAATTTGGTCAGTTATTTACCCGATAGGACAATGGTTATTACCGAAGCCTTAGAAAGCATCAGCGGTGATTATGACCTTGTCCGGACTTTTGATGGTGGCGCCAAAACCTATATGCCCGCGCAACCTCAATTCAGCGACTTAACGGAGATGGAACCCGGGTACGCCTACTGGATCAAGGTCAGTGAGGGGGTCGGTGCGACCACTTTGACCTATCCAGGCGGTGATACGCCGGTTAGAATACCTGCTAAAATCACGAGTTCGTCGGTTGCCCGTGCCGCTCCCAACGGTGTCACGAGTGCGGATTTTTTCTCGCCAACCACTGAGTGGACTGACTTCTATGGCGTTGCATCCCTCAGTGGCTTTTCCGCTCCTCGCAACGCCAGCGTGGTAGCCTACGATCCCGACGATGTCGTGGCTGGCGCGTTTACCGTTCACACGCCTCCGTACTATGGCTTTCTCCACGTTTATGTAGATGATCCAAACACACCTGGAGATGAAGGTATTCAAGATGGAGATGAGGTGCGTTTTACCATCAATGGGCGATTGGCTACCCCTTCCAAATCCACTGTTTGGAATTCCGGCGTGGATGCAAAAGAAGTTAACCTGAACGTTACGATGCCGTTTGTGGCAACGGATGAGTGGGCTGACTTCTGGGGCACACTGACAATTGATGGCACGCCCGCGCCTGCCGGCACAATCTTAGCAGCCTATGATCCGGATGGTGTCTACATAGGTGACTATATTGTGCAGGAGCCTGGGCAGTATGGTTTTCTGCATGCTTATGGTGATGATACAACCACAGCGGATGATGAGGGAGCCGAGTCAGGCGATGCTATCACCTTCAAAGTGTTTCTGCCATTGCGTACCTCCCCTTTTGTGGTTACACCATCGGGTAGCGCGCCCACTTGGCAAGGTCGCGGCAGTCGCACCGAAGTGGACCTAAGTGGTGGTTTGCCCGGTCCAGTTGCACCGAGCGCGGTAAACATCAGCGGGCCTACGGTGGGCGCGCCGGGTGAATTTTACACCTTTACTATTTCGGTTGACCCGCTGGATGTGACGACTCCCCTTACTTACGTGATCCAACGCACCGATGCCACAACACCATTGACAGCAGAGCTTGATCGGGTTATCAACTATCATCATGTTGGCTGGACTACGACCGGTGTCAAAGTTATCACCGTGACGGTTAGTAATGAGGCCGGCACTATGACAGGCACGCATACTATCACGATTATTGAGGGTAGTATCATTTCAGTAACTGGCGTGACGATTAGCGGTCCGACAACCGGTGTTGTGGATATGAGTTACACATTCACGGCAACCGTCCAACCTCAAAACGCTACCGCCCCCATCGTCTACACATGGACGCCGGCACCGGACAACGGACAAGGCACGGCCTATGCAACCTATACATGGAATGTTATAGGCACGCAGCAAATCACCGTTACAGTTACAAACGATGGGGGCAATGCTACAGAAACACACCAAATCCTCATCAGTGACGCGACCGAGCCGGAGACTTTCACTGTTGAGCCAATAATAGGGGGGACCTGGATTTTCACTGATACACGAGGACTGACAACCCGGATAGATGTCTCCAAGAACTCAGTTAGCAAGACTACCATCTTCACGTTTACTTATATTGCTATCCCTGGTCAGCCAGCGCCGGATGGTTTGAGCTTTGCCGGGCGCAGCTTTGATCTGAGTGCATCCGGGCCGTTCAGCAGGCCAATTCAAATAGGTCTCAATTACCGTGATCAAGATTTGACAAATGCCGGCATCCAAAATGAGGAATCGCTGCGCCTTTACTACTGGAACACGGGACTCGGTACATGGGATGATGTCATCAATACCTGCTCTCCACCATCGGATTATGTTCATTATCCTACGCCCAATGCGTTGCGTGTGCCAATTTGCCATCTCACTGAATTCGCCTTATTTGGCGAAACAGGTCAGGAAACCGTTTACTTACCGCTTATAATAAAAAATTAGTATGTGTTTATTTTGTGAGCAAATGGCGCCATTGACGGTAGCAAAGTGGCTCAAGCCGCAGGAAAAAGGTGTTTTTTCGTTGACGGGCTATGCCCGTCAACGAAAAAACATACCCGAACCCTCGTTTTTGTCTGGAGAGGTGACAAAAAAATGCTCTCATTAGGAATAGCTATGGCCCCGCGCGACTTTAAATGTTCGCTTTGTGGGCGGAAATTTACGCGGGTCAGCACAGATTTAATACTGCCGGAAACCCAAGTATGTGACGACTGTTTAGCAAAATTAGGTCCGCTGGACGAAGTCACACTCCGGAAGGAGATAGCTCGACGGTTGGCAGCACAAAAACAAGAGTGAGCATGGGGATACTATGTTCTCTGCCATAACATTTGATTGTCTTTCATGCTGATTCCTGCCTCTCCTGCTTTCTGTAGTGAGGTGAGGGCGGCCTGAATGGTAGTGAGCGCAAGTAGAAAGGAAGAAGGATTGCTGAAAGTGAGGTCATAATGTACTGCGACGGCGCGTAAGATTTGATAGGATTCTTGGGGAGTATTCAGTGCTTCCCATACCCTGGCGCGAATTTCGCGCATACGGGCAGCCGTAGCATCTGCCAGTGGGATAATGTTGTCTCCTGGTTCGCCATGTCCCGCAATAAATTGCGTATAAGTCAGTGTGGGCAGGTTTGCTAATGTGTCCAACCATGCATCGAGATCATAACAAAAAAGAATCGGATGTTGCGCGAGCGTCGTTTCTGGAAAGACAACATCGCCACAATAGAATGTGCCGTTATAAAGAATGCCGACTTGTTCTGGTGCGTGTCCAGGAAGGGAAAGGATGTTGAGTTCAAATCCATTGAGCGCGTGTATGCCCACCGTGAGAGGCTTTACTGATGTTACACTATCTCTAGCGAGTGTGAACTTCCCCCGCAGTTCTGAGATAGGAGCTGCGCCTCCATAGAGGAAAAGCGGTTCCAGGATAGGATGCGTAGCGAAGGTTCCTTCGAGAGAGGGCGCGTAAACCGGAATATTAGCTTGTCCTGCTAACCATCCTGCTCCACCGAAGTGATCGGCATGTCCATGTGTAATGAGAATTGCTACAAGCTGCGCACCCAATTTTTCTACCGAACGTAGTGCCTTACGTGCTGCATCTCGATCCAGTCCGGTATCTATCATGATCGCCCGCCCTGCTTGTGTCATCACGCCAATATTTGAACCACCGATAAGGGCATAAGTGTTGTTACCAAAATCATACCATTGAGATGCCATCGTGACTCCTTATGATTTTGCCCTGGCATAAGGTGCCGGCCACGCAATATCATGTCCCAATGCACGCGCCGCTTCCAGTGTCCAGGAGGGATGGCGCAGCAGTTCCCGTCCTAGCGCGACGAGATCAGCTTGCCCAGTTCGGAGGATGGCATCTGCATATTCTGGCGTGGTGATGAGTCCCACGGCGGCGGTCGCGATTCCGGCCTGCTGGCGTACTTGTGCCGCGAAGGGAACTTGATAGCCGGCGCCGATATTGGGCGGTCGCGTGGAAACAACCCCGCCACTGGAGCAGTTCACTAAGTCTACGCCGTGCTCGCGCAGGGCCTGGGCAATTTCTACAGTGTCGGTGAGGGTAATCCCCGTCTCCACCCAATCAATGGCCGAAAGGCGCACAAAAAGAGGTTTGGTTTCAGGCCACACTTGCCGTACCGCATCCACGATCCGGATGAGAAAGCGCATCCGGTTGGGCAGTGAGCCGCCATAGGCATCTATGCGCGTGTTGCTGAGGGGCGAGAGAAACTCGTTAATGAGATAGCCATGCGCGCCGTGAATTTCAATGATATCGCAACCGGCGGCATCTGCGCGGACGGCAGCGGCCTGCCAGGCTGTTACGAGCGCTTCGATCTCGTCGAGTGCGAGGGCACGGGGCGTTTGCCAATCATCATCGTAGGCGACGGGACTGGGAGCGATGGGGGGTTCTGG
>JAFGFI010000114.1 GCA_016931185.1 Anaerolineae bacterium | reverse complement strand
CCGCGATGTCTGCATCCGCGATGTCTGCATCCGCGATGTCTGCATCCGCGATGTCTGCATCCGCGATGTCTGCATCCGCGATGTCTGATACGCCGGATGGGGAAGTGGGATATCCGGGTGGAAGGAAACCGTCCGCAGGCAGAAGTATTTCATCATTATTAGTGGCACTCTGGCGCAAATGGTTGAGATTGAGACATTGAGCCAAGCCCCTCCGAACCCGCAGATCGCTAAGTGGCGAAGGCTGTTCATCTTTCGGCGCCAGATTAAAATCCAGGCGCAGGATTACAAAAGCAGCATCGGTCCAAATCATTGCCGTGCCCGATGCTTGGGGTGTCGTCCAGGACGAGCGATCTATGGTCATTGCAGGATCCGAAGTCACAATGTCACACTGCCCAGAAACCAACAAATCAGGCCACATCTCAGGGGCTTGTTGCGGAAACCGCACTACAATCTCTTCCAAAAGCGATGGAGTCCCCACGTAATGTGGATTACGCCGGAGACGCACCTCACGGGATTTCTCCCACGATATGATTTGAAAGGGGCCGGTCGCCGGAGGGGTAAGATCTTGTAAGATTTGCTCCAACTGTTGGCCTTGCCAACGATGCGCTGGCTGTGGCGGAAATAGGAAACGGGCATAATCGGCGGTTAAGTATCCTGGCAATCCCTCCCACAATAGCGTATATTGATCGAGGGCCACAAATTGAGCCGTATACTCCAGTAGTTCCTGCCACGAGCCTTGCGCTGTTTTTGATTGGGCTAAGTGATACCCTAATAATATGTCATCGGAAGTGAGGGAATGACTATCGGACCAGCGCAAGTCCGATTTGAGCGTAAATGTAACCACAAGTTGGGGTAATGCTAACGCGGATTCTCCCTCGTGAACTAGAATCGCCCCAGAAGCATCTGCATATCGCGCTCCGGGGGCAACTGTAACCTGGCGCGTAATAACGTCCCCGGTCGTGACAGAGGGTACGCGCTCCACAAGACGCGCCTCCCAACGGTAGTTGCGGCGTTCCAGGGGTGGCTCGTAAAACAAAGCCAGCAAATCATCGCCTGACCGCGAGGGCATAAATGGGCTGGCCGCTACCGGTTCAGTCATACAAATCACGAGTTGTTGGGAGGCTGACGGAGAAGGTTCGGGTGTTGACGTCGGAAAAAGAGGCGTCGGTGTGCCATTTTCTGGCAGTGTGGGTGATACCTCTGTAGATGGGGTAGGGGTAGGTCGCATAGCCGATTGTGTACAACATGATAAAGTAGATAGGAAAAACAGGGTTAAAACGACCAAAAGAAACATGCTTACGCTTCGATTATCCATCATTTTTGCGGCTCAAATATAATGAAAATCCTAACATCACACCTCCCAATACTAACAAAGCAACCAGTTTATATAAGCGGGAAGAGATAACCAGGGCCAATGTACCTAAAAGGGCACACAACCCCCAGTAAAAGAATACAATCACACGGGGTGAATATCCGGCATCCTGTAAACGAAAGTGAAGATGACGACGGTCGCCCTGAAAAATACTCACCCCATGTCGCCAACGGTCAAAAATTGTCCAGGCCACGTCGATAATGGGAATACCCATTACCAGCAATACCGTTGCTACCCGGCCTCCTGCGATCAAGCCCAACGCACCCATTAAATATCCCAACATAAACGCGCCATTGCTGCCCATAAAGACACGCGCCGGGAAAATATTATACATCAGAAATCCAAGCGATGCCCCTAATACCGCTATCGCCTGGGGAACTACACTATACTGTCCCATACGAAACATATGAATGCCGAGTATCAGGGACAGGATAACGGCAACCCCGGCCACCAGGCCATCCAAACCATCGAGCCAATTTACTGTCACCATCATCCCTGTCATCCAGAAGATCGTCAACGGCACATAGAACCACGCCGAAAGCTCAATAAGCGTATTTGTCAGGGGGTTATTGAACTGTTGTAGAATGATGAGGGTTACGATGGCGATTATGGCTGCCAATAAATATCCCAGATACTCCGTTCCGGCGGGTAATTCATAACGATCATCCAGCAACCCAAAAATGAACATCCACGCGCTACCGATGAGCAGTCCCCAAAAGCGGCGACTTTCATTGGTGTCAGCCGTGGGGATAGGCAATAGCCGGGATACTAACAATGCTCCGAAAAATCCGGCTGCAATCCCTATCCCCCCCAACAATGAAACCGAGCCATGATGTTTCCGTCGCCCGCCGGGATATACGACGACACCGTAACGCTCTCCTAGCCACTTTCCCAGGGGGGTCACGATAAGCGAGATGCTTAATCCTGCTAACAGCACAATCAAGTATCGGTATTCAAAAGGCAGAGTCATTAACAGAGCTATTATCCTGTCCCGAATTGGCGGTCGCCCGCATCTCCCAACCCCGGTAAAATGTAACCATGCTCATTCAAACACGTATCCACGGCCGCGACATACACGTCAACGTCGGGATGTTGTGTGGTCAGATGCGCAATTCCCTCCGGTGCAGCAATTAACCCCATAAACTTGATACGGTTTGCCCCCCATGTTTTGAGGATTTCCACGGTTTTCACGGCAGAGCCACCCGTAGCCAGCATCGGATCGAGAATCAGACACACCGAAACGGTGGGATCTACAGGTAAGCGATTATAGTATGCCACAGGGCGCAATGTCTGCTCATCGCGGAATAAGCCAATATGCCACACTTCCGCCGAGGGAATCATCTCCCAGATGCCCTCTACCATCCCAAGTCCCGCGCGCAAGATGGGGATGAGGCCGATAGGCTCTTTAAGCTTAAATCCTGGCGCGGTTTGCAAAGGTGTCTCTACGGTCGTGGCCGCCACTTCTAAATCAGATGTCGCTTCGTAGGCCAAGAGGATCGTAATCTCACGAATGAGTTCCCGGAATTTTTTAGGGTCCGTCTCTTTATTGCGCAACAGCGTAAGTTTGTGCTTTACCAATGGATGATCGGAAACATATACCTGTGCCATGCTGCTCCTTTGTACAATGATAATTATCTTAATGAGGCGCACACAATTAGGGGGCGGCCGCGATTTCCAAATTGCGTATTGATGACCTCTATTATGCGCGCTACCTGTATTTTCAAGTGAAACACACTTGACGACTGTTTTCAATTGCTCGAAGTGTGTCTCTCTCGATCATGTAACTTGCAGCATTGTACTCAGTGCCGAATGATTGTCAAAGCAGATGTCGGCACGCTTCCTTTCACAAATATTCGGACTGTCCATTTATTTCATTGTCGACATAAAAATTTCTAATTGTCATTGGTGTCCATCTATTATATAATTAACGCGAGTTGCTACCTTTTGGTAGCGAAAGAGAAAAGAGTGTTTTTTCCCCTTCTCTTTTTCGCCCCGTAGGGGCGAAAAAGAGAAATTCACGTGATAGGTAGCAACTTAGGTTAATGACTTTTATTTGGGGGGTGTTATGATCTATCCTAAATTTTGTCAACGTTTGCCAGGCTATATCGCCAAGGGATTGATGATCCTTGTTACCGCTTTCTGGACCTATTGGGGATTTGGGGAGATGTACCACGAGGGTTGGTGGGGGGCGTGGTACAATCCTCTGCTGTATCTCATTGTCTGTACGGTATGTTTGACGTTCACGCTGGTATCGCTTAAGTGGCCCCGTGTGGGAGGTTGGATGCTAATTACAGTCGGGGCGGGATTCTCGCTGTGGTGGTGGGGAGAGGATTTAATTGAAGGGCATCTTTCTCTGGAGCAATTCTTCGGCCAGTTCCCGTTGAGTGGCTCTCTGGTAATCATCGGCGTACTCTTTTTACAGGAGGCCCGGTTGCAGCAACGTTTGCGCGAGCAAACAGAACATTCACTGCGCGCCCGACCCTGGTGGCGCCGCAACCTGTGGTATATACTTTCCCTCGGTTCTTTCGGGGCAATTGCGTTAGGTTTTTCGGCCTATATGTTACCCGTTGTGCTTACCCGTGTGGATGATGGCGACCGGGGGGCACGGTTAATTGCGGGGAATGATGTCACGCTCATCTGGGCGCCTGAGGGTCCGGGTTGGAACTGGAAGCAGCCATGGGGGGGCTATCCTTCGTGGCAGTCGGTGGCGTTATATGGGATGGAGCCGGTGGGTATGGATGACAAACCGGGATACGGCTGGCAAGTAGGAAAATTTGCTACGGTGGAGGATATGGCCCAATATAATCTGTGCCGTTATCTCAGTGAAGATGGATTGACACTGATGGAGACCCCGCAGGATATATGGCGGATGCCCACGGTAGATGATTATGTGCGATCGTTTGCGCGTCATGGCGAAAATGCCGGCTGTGCCTGGCATGGTGAATATATGGAACAGGTAACGTGTGATATCTTGCCCGATAAGGAAACGCCGCTTTGGGCACCTGATCTGGCTCCTATTTACTATTGGGCTTTTGAAGAATATAATGAGCGAGAAGCATATTTTGTTAGCTATAATAGTTTTGTGAACGCAACGCGCAAGACCGGCGGAAATCCCCGGCATAGTTACCGGTGTGTGAAGGAACCATAAGACGTGGAACGCAGAATGTGAGTGGTAACGTGAGTTAATTATGAGGAAAGAAGGAGAAATGCAAAACAACGAGTTAATTGCTCGCTGGAAACGCGAGGAACGCAAACCTTTTGCGGGTTGGGATTTTTCTTATCTAGAGGGCAAAATGTTGGAAGAAGAGCCTCCCTGGTCGTACATGGAGCGCGCAGCAACGTTGCTACGCGCGGCAGCATCTGCGTTAGATATGGGTACGGGAGGGGGAGAACGTTTGTTAGCCCTACAGGAGTATTGGCCGCCGAAGATGGTGGTGACCGAAGACTATCCCCCCAATGTCAAATTGGCATCTGAGCGACTCGCCCCCCTGGGTGTGTGTGTTAAAGTGGCTGAACTAACCTACACATCTCCCCTGCCCTTCGCTGATGGAGAATTTACGCTAGTGTTAAATCGCCATTCCGGGTTCAATGTCCACGAGGTTGCGCGCGTGTTGACTCCGGGAGGTATATTCTTCACGCAGCAAATCCACGGATTGTGGGGGCAGAGTTTACTGGCACTTTTTGGAGCGACTCCCCAATGGCCGGAAGAAACCCTTGATCACAGTGTCGACCGGTTGGAGTCCGCTGGACTGCTGATTGCTACTGCCGAGGATTGGCAGGGCACGTTCAGTTTTACCGATGTGGGAGCCGTTGTTTATTACCTGAAGGCTGTTCCCTGGTTGGTGCCGGGATTTTCGGTGGAGACACACTTAAAGCCTTTATTGGCACTGCAAGAACGATTAGATAGGGGCGAATCCCTGTCTTTTGAAGCGCGCAAGTACTTGATCGAGGCACACAAAAGTTAAAAATGGGTTGGCAAACAAGGAAAATGCCTTATAATTCGGATTAGTTAGCAAGCAACAACATTACATTTCTGCTATTGCTTATCGTTATGTTCAAGGAATTACCTGATGCCTGAAGAAAATAGTCAGCATAGCCAACGAGGCGAGGGTCCCCTAAGAACGCCAACTGTTTTTCCCCTTACAGAATCCGGTTACGTGCAACTGGGTAAATATCAGCTTGAAGGCTTAATAGGTCGTGGGGCGATGGCAGAAGTTTACAAAGCCACCCATCCTACGTTGGAACGGGCAGTTGCACTCAAGGTTATTCACCCACGCCTTGCACGTGACCCGGCATTTGTGGAACGTTTCCGGCGGGAAGCCAGAGTTGTAGCCGCATTACGGCATCCTGGCATCGTCCAGATCCATGATTTTGATACTGAAGGTGGTGTCTTTTACATGGTGATGGAATTTGTGCCGGGAGAAAGTTTGCATGAGCGGTTGGAGTCCTTGCGCCAACGCGGGACCTATCTTTCCTTACAGGAAACCCTTCGCATTTTCCGGCAGATCGTAGAGGCTGTTGCGTATGCCCACACGCAGGGCGTCGTTCACCGGGATTTAAAGCCGGCTAATGTGCTGCTCAACACTGAGGATCGCCCTATTCTCACCGACTTTGGCCTGTCCAAAATTGTAGGGATAGAACAGTTAACTCACGAAGGCGCTATTATTGGCACTCCTGCTTATATGTCCCCGGAACAGGGAAGTGGAGAGGCAGGCGATGAGCGCAGTGATATTTATGCCCTGGGCGTGATGCTTTATGAGTTAACTACTAACATTCCACCCTTTAGTGCGGAATCTCCGATCAGTGTGATCCTCAAACACCTGGATGAACCGGTGCCACCGCCGCACCTTCACAATGCCGACTTACCGCCATCCATCGAGCAGATCATTAAAAAGGCATTGGAGAAAATTCCCGCCCACCGCTATCAATCGGCGCAGGCTTTGCTGGACGCCCTCAATACCGTGGTAATCCCCCAGTCCACGGGGAAAACGATGGCACTGCCGGCAAATATTCCCTGCCCTTACCGGGGGTTACAAGCATTTGAGGAAGAACATGCTCACTTCTATTTTGGCCGGGAAGTGTGGGTGCAGCAACTTATCACATGCCTCACTGGTAAGGAAGATCAACCTGCTCCCCATTTTCTAGCCGTACTCGGCGCGTCGGGGAGTGGGAAATCCTCACTGGTGCGCGCGGGTCTCATTCCAGCCCTGCGTAAGGGAACTGTACCCGGGAGTGATACATGGATTATTATTCTCATGCAACCGGGGAACCATCCTCTGCAAGAATTAGCGGCGCAACTGGCGGCGATAGGAGAGCAAGAGGGTGGAGGAGCAAGAAAGCAAGGGAATGGCAGTTATTTGAATGATGCATGGTTTGAAGCAGGGACGGGTCTCCATATAGCCGCATATCGCTTGTTGGAAATGCATGCGTGTGATCCGTCTCCGCTTCCTTCCCCGCCTACTCCCCTACTCTCTTGCGTCCCCACTGCCTTGCCCCCACATTTAGTGCTTGTGATCGACCAATTTGAGGAAGTCTTTACCCTCTGCCAATCTGAGTATGAACGCGCGCGTTTTATTGAGAATTTGCTCTATGCGACGGCAGTAAACGGCAGCCGGGTGTTGGTGGTGTTAACAATGCGCGCCGACTTCTATCATCGCTGTGCCGTATATCGTGATCTGGCAGCTCGAATTTCAGCCCATCAGATCTTGGTGGGGCCCATGCAAGAGGCCGAATTACGGCGCGCGATTGAATTACCCGCTCACCAGGTAGGACTTGCATTTGAAGTAGGACTGGTCGAAGTTATTTTACACGATGTCCAACATCAGCCTGGCGCGCTTCCCTTACTCCAACACGCGCTCCTGGAGTTATGGGGGCGGCGTGAAGATGCGTTGCTCACCATCCCGGCTTATCAGGCCAGTGGAGGAGTTACCGGAGCGATTGCTCAGCGGGCAGATACACTTTATATGCATTTTAATGCAGTAGAACAGGCCATCGTCCGGCGCATTATGCTGCGGTTGACACACCCCGGTGAAGGTACAGAAGATACACGACGGCGCGCCCGGCGGCAGGAACTCTTACCTCATACAGAATCTCTTTCTTCTGACCTGACCGAAAATGTGCTACAAACATTAGTCGATGCGCGGTTGGTTACTACCAGCCGTGACATGAGCAGCGGGGAAGAGTTGGTAGATGTTGCTCATGAAGCCTTAATCCGTGGATGGATGCGGCTGCGGAATTGGATCGATGAGGATCGAGTAGCATTGCACATCCATCGTCAGTTGACGCAAGCAGCGGAGTTATGGGAACATAATGAGCGCAATATTAGTTATCTTTACCACGGGTTGCGATTGGCGCAGGCTGAAGAGTGGCGCAAAACACATAATGAAGATCTAAATGTACTGGAAAAGACGTTTTTGGATGCCAGTCACAATGCGGCCGAGGTCGATGCACAGGAATTAGAAGCCCAACGGCAGCGCGAGTTGGCACAGGCACAGGCACTAGCGGAGGCAGAGCATCAACGCGCTGAAATTCAGAGTAAATCCACCCGGCGATTGCGTCGGTTTGCAGCAGGGTTGTGGGTTGTGTTTTTATTGGCGATGTGCGCGGCCTTCTTCGCTAAACAACAACGACAAGAAGCAGAGCGACAGGCTATATTGTCTGAGGCAGCGCGCGCAGAAGCCGTAAGTGCAGAGGCGACTGCCAACACCGCGCATACTGAAGCCGAACGTAGTACGAGGCTCGCCATAGCGCGACAATTGTCCGCACAGTCTCAATCCATCCTGGAAAAATACCCGCAACGCGGGATATTATTGGCATTGGAAGCATTGAAGGCGACGCTCGATCATAATGAGGATCGGGTTCCGGCGGCGGAAAGCGCCCTGCGCGCGGGCCTCGCGCGGCTGCAGGGCCGCGTATTGAGCGGGCATACGGATAAAGTTGTAGATGTAGCTCTTACCCCCGATCAAGACTGGATTGTCACCGCAGGTAACGATCATACTATTCGGGTGTGGAATATCCACGCATTGGACGAGGCCCCTATCTTACTTACCGGGCATACAGATGACGTTCATGCTATCGCGGTTACATCACGGTGGATCGTCAGTGCGAGCGCGGACGGTACCGCGCGGTTGTGGGATCTGGAAGATTTGACCCGCGCACCCATTATATTGGCCGGTCACGAAGGAGAAATTCTCGCGTTGGCGCTTAGCCCTGATGGGCAATGGTTAGCCACAGGGGGGGATGATACTGCTTTGCGCCTTTGGAAATTGGAAGCATTGAGTGCGCAACCCCTCATTTTCACCGAGCATGAAGAAAGTATTTTGACATTGACATTCAGTGCAGATAGTCAATGGGTAGCGAGTGGCGGTGAAGATCACGTGGTGCATGTTTGGAATCTCCAAAACTTAGATATGGGTTCTTATACACTCATGGGTAATCATGGCAGTATCAGGGACGTAGCGTTTAGTCCCGATAACCGGTGGTTAGCGGCTTGCAGTGATGGCGAAGGTGGGGTCAATACGGTACTTTTATGGCAATTGAATGATTTGACTTCAGATCCCATCTCATTAGCCGGACACAAAGACAATGTCTGGACATTAGAGTTTACCTCTGATAGCCGTTGGCTGGCAACCGGGGGCGATTGGCCGGATAATACCATCCGGTTATGGGATTTGCACGCTCTGGATGCGGCGCCTATTGTGTTGACAGGCCATGTAAGTGGTATCAGGGATTTGTTGTTCAGTCCCAGATGTACGTATCCACATGATGATTGTTGGTTATTCTCTGCTAGTTCGCTGAATGGGGATAATACTATTCGGATTTGGAATATGCGTGCGCTCTCGACGCAGCCCATTGTCTTGAGCGGGCATGATGGGATGATCAACAAGTTGGCGATCACGGCTGACGGACAGCAACTTATTAGTGCGAGTCATGATCATACTGCGCGCCTTTGGAATCTGCGCGTTCCCATTCAACCCCAAGACCCCATGATCATCCAAGCGCACGCGGATAGAGCTTTAGCCGTTACTTTTAGCCCTGATGGTTGTTGGTTGGTTACAGCAGGAGCGGATCGCGTTGTGAATCTCTGGGATCGCCAAAAACCGGAGACCGAACCTATAACGTTACGGGGACATACCGGCGAGATTAATGCGCTGGCCATTAGTGCAGATAGCCAGTGGTTAGCCAGCGGTAGTGCAGATGGTAGTGTGAGGCTCTGGTCAATGGCACAGCCTGATGCTTCTCCTATTGTGCTGTCTGGATCATGGGAGGGAATATGGGGAGTTGCCATTAGCCCAGACGGACAATGGATAGCAGCAGTGACCGGGGATCCGTTGATCTTGTTGTGGGATTTGGAGCAACTTTTATACTCCAGTGCTTCGCGGATGTCAACCGAAGCTATAGAGCCAGTCATTCTGACGGGTCATGAGACATTGATTTTTACTGTCGCATTTACACCCGATGGTGAACGGCTAATTACGGGGAGTTTTGATAACACCGTCCGTATCTGGAATTTTGAAACACTGGAGACGCCACCTACTATACTCGCAGATCACGAATACGCGGTAAGTACTGTGGCAATGAGTCCCAACGGGCATTGGCTGGTCACCGGGAGCTGGGATACTACAGCCCGCGTGTGGGATTTGAACGATCTCTCCCACCCCCCGACCGTGTTAAGTGGACATGGGGCGGGTGTAAGTGGTCTCGCCATTGATCCTGAAAGTCGCTGGTTAGTTACCGTCAATGGTGATAAAATTGTACGGTTGTGGGATTTGGAATTGTTATCCGCGCCGCCCGTGTTATTGACGGGACACACAGCAATCCTTAGTGGTGCTGCCATCAGTCACGATGGACATTGGTTGGCAACCACAGATTGGGATGGTATGCTCAGAATATGGAATATGCATCTTGATGAATTGATGACCCAGGCATGTCAGGTGGTCAATCGTAATTTAACGCCTGAGGAGTGGGAAACCTTTTTTTACGGACAACCTTACCGGCAAACTTGCCCTTAATCATATATACACAAATATGAACCAAGAATTGCTCGAATATATCCTTAAAGTCAGCCGTTTTATGGCTGAAACTCGAACATTGACTCCGTTACTGGATTATGTAGTGGATGAAGCGATACAGTTAGTTGGAGCCGAGCGTGGATATATTGTGTTGCCACGACCGGATGGTAGTTTGGATTTCAAAGTACAACATGGTAAAAATGGACAAATCTTGCACAATGCTGAAGATCAAATCAGCCATACTCTCCTGCAACGGGTAATTGACAGCGGTGAGCCTCTCGTCTTGCGTGATGCCTTTCACGATCCTTTCTTTAAGGATGTAGAAAGTGTGATTATCCTGGAGTTGCGTTCAATTATGTGTGTTCCTCTCATCGCACAGGGAAGTACTATTGGCGCGATTTATGTTGAAAATCGCGCTATTCGCGGGAGATTCAGCCAGGACGATGTTATTCCTCTGATCGTTTTTGCTAATCAAGCTGCGGTAGCCATTGAAAATGCGCGTTTATTCCAGCACTTACAAGCGGCCCACGATGAGCTAGAACAGCGGGTGGCAGAACGCACTGCCGAACTTGCACATGCAAATGCACAACTGAAACAGGAAATCGCCGAGCGTGAATCGGCGAAATTGGCGCTAAAAAAATACGCAGAACATTTAGAAGATATAGTGCGAGAACGTACTTCTGAACTACAGACACATTATGCACAACTTGATGCAATTTTGAACAGTGTAGGAGATGCGATCTTGATGACCGATCGGGATATGCGGATTGTCTATGCAAATCCATCCTTTACTACCTTGACAGGCTATGAGCGCGAAGAGGTACTTGGAGTATCCGTGTGTAAGATAGGAATAGCGGTAGAGGATCCACAGGCACAGGCATATTTACTCCCCCACTCTTTGATTCAGGGACAAATCTGGACCGGGGAAACTATTATAAAACGTAAAGATGGACGCACGTATGATGCGGCGTTAACTATAGCGCCTGTATATGATGAAGCCGAAGGGACTATGCTCGGCTATGTCGCCAGCCACCAAGATATCAGCCAAAGTAAGGCATTGGAAAATGCGCGCAAACAGTTTATTAGTAGTGTTTCTCATCAGTTTCGCACGCCGGTCACAACATTACAACTCTATGCGCATCTTCTTAGTCAAGCTGATCTGCCGGAGAGAAGCCAAATACACTTGCAGATGATGAAGGAAGAACTGGCTCAACTTGTTGAGCTGATTAAGGATATCTTAAGGATCAACCGCCTGGATAGCGACAAAGCAGTAACGGTTTGGGAGCCGATTTCTATTCCCAATGTATTGAATACACTTACTACACGATATCAAGATCGAATCAAAGAAGCTACCCTCACTTTATCTATTGCCAAATTGCCGGTTAAGTTGCCTACCGTCAAAGGGGATCAATCCCAACTTACCCAGGCCATTGGTGAAGTCCTGGAGAATGCTATCAACTTTACCCCGGCCGAAGGGCAGATTACGGTGAAAATTAACATGGTTAAAGTAGAAAACCGACCCTGGCTCACAATTGCCGTGCGAGATAGTGGGCCGGGGATGTTACCGGAGGAACAGGAACATGCATTTGACCGTTTCTACCGGGGCAGTCAGGCCGAGTCGAAAGAAATTCCCGGCACTGGCCTGGGGTTATGTATCGCCCAGGCTATTGTACAGGCGCAT
>JAFGFI010000113.1 GCA_016931185.1 Anaerolineae bacterium | reverse complement strand
TTCAAGGGAATTACCCATTAACGCGGTGCGTTCACCAGCAGTAGGATGAAAATTGAATCCGTAATTCGTTATTCGTAATTCGCTATTTTCAGAGGAGGGAGGACATGAAAATGTTTAAATTCTGGCGAGCAGGCATGGTGGTGGTGTTGCTTTCCTTGTCATTCATAACGGTTCCCCAGGCAAAAACTACGCCTGCGGACGATCTCGAGCTTTATACCTACCAACTTACGGAGTCCACAAACGCGTATCGGTTTTGGACCGCGCCTCCCAGTGAGCGTGTGTTTAAAGACAGCGCCGTGCCCGAAGAAACCGGCTCCGGAGTGCTGGTTTACGCGGCACAAAACGAATTCGAACCGTTCCAGGTGGTGGTAAAACCAACCTCGTCGGGAACCCTCGCGGTCAGTATCGGGAATTTTGGCAGCGGGATCACGGCAGAAGTGTATCAGGTAAAATATGTCTACATTGACCAAGTGACGGACAGCCTGGGCCGTACCGGTGATTATCCCGATCCCCTGTGGCCGCTGGCAAACGGCGCGACCGTGGCACTGACGGCGGGAGAGAACACAGCGTTCTGGTTCAACGTCTTTGTCCCCACCGGGACACCGGCAGGGGATTATATTACTTATGTTACGCTAGGAGGGGTAGCGATTCCGGTAACGTTACACGTCTTTAATTTCGCATTGCCGGATGACGTACACGTGAAATCTCAGATGAACTTCTCCCATAATACAATTTTGAGCGCCTACAGCGTGCCCGGCACAGGCGCCGAATATTGGCAATACGTGGACGCTATCAAGCAGTACTTTATCGATCACCGGCTAACACCCAAAGGCCCGCTGTGGCCCGGCGGATTGACGGGAGGAGGGACATTTGCGAACCCGTTTATCAAATACAATTGCGATACCCATACATTCTCCGATCTCGACGGGATTTGGGGGTTTGAGGATCTGGCCGAGCGGTATCTCGATGGCACCGGGTTATTAGAAGGAAAATTTACCACGCCTTTTAATGGAGGAACCGGATTTCCCTCGTTTATGATGGCCTCCTTTGCCCACAACGATCCCTCTTATGATCAACGTCCCTCTATCTTCTGCGAGTTAGAGCGCAGCGCCAGTGATTGGCTGCAAAACCCCACTTCCGCCTATAACACAGCGTGGTTCGCTTATGTCACCGCGTTGGAAACTTATTTGGAGAGCCTGGGCTACCTGGATATAGCCTACCATTACATCGCCAATGAGCCACAAAATCAGGCGGATTACGACGCCGTCGCGTGGTATTCGCGGTATGCCCATGAGGCAGCGCCCAATCTCAAATTGATGGTATCGGAGGAACCCAGGCCGGAAATCTATGACCAACCGGGCGCACACATTGATATTTGGCTCCCTGTGTTGAATAACTATGACCCCATCATTTCACACGCGCGGGAGCGTGACTACCAAGAGGAAACGTGGATTTACTTCCTGCACGGCACACGCCCGCCCTATTTCAACCCCATCACACTCGATCATCCCGGTATCGAAAGCAAGTTGACGGGTTGGTTTCTGTGGAAGTATCGCGTGCGCGGTATCGCTTACTATTCTCTCAACAACTGGAGTTCCAATCCCTGGACCGATCCGATGACCGATGGACACAATGGGGACACGTTCATGTTATATCCACCCTCCGAGGATAACGAACCGATACTTTACGGTTCCAACCAACATCGTTTTGTGCCCTCCATCCGTTTCGAACTTATGCGCGATAGTCTGGAGGATTACGAATATCTGTATCTTTTGGCCGGCGGCCGGCCGGCAATAGATGTGGTTAATACCGCCGACGTGCAGGCCGATAAAATGATCTCCGGGCTGACCAGCTACACGCGGGACAGTACCTTTATGTACAACCTGCGCCGCCTGATCGGGTTGAAGAACGGTGGGGAGATCGCCGCTATCCCCGATATTCAGCCGCCCATCACGCATCCCCGCGCCGAAGGGCCACCCGGCAACTACTACATTAACTTCCAAGACCCTGCCGGCGATCCGGCCACCGACCCGCTTATCGTGAACGACAACACCTATATGAAGATCGGATGGAATGAGTACGAGGCCGACACCTCGCTGGGCTATGGCTGGTACGGTGATATGGCGCACGTAAAATACCAGTATCTCGGCAGCGGGCCAAACGTCTTACAACGCAGCATCATCTACGACGATTGGGGACGCCAGAAGACCTTCGAATTCGACCTGCCCAACGGGGTATATGAAGTGACGGTTTCTGTGGGATGGGAAGGAAGGACGTATTCCCACCACAAGATTAACATTGAAGGCATATCCTTTATCAATGATGAGGCGACAACCCCTTCGACTCCCTACCTGGTACGCACGCAGCGCGTGACCATTGCCGACAATAAATTAACGATGGCGATGGGTATCTTTGATGAATACACGATGCTCAACTACCTGGACATTGAGGCCGCAGAGCCAACGGCCAATTTCTCCGCCGATGTGACCTCCGGGGAGGCTCCCCTAACGGTACAGTTTACCGACCTTTCCAGCAATGGGCCGGCAAGTTGGGAATGGGATTTTGACAACGACGGCACGGTGGACGCGACGGACCAACATCCAACGCACACATATCAAGAGATGGGAACCTATACCGTGCGGTTGCACGTTAGCAATGAGAAAGGCAGTGATGATGAGGTGAAGGTAAACTATATCACTGCCTGGTTACCGGCAGTAACCACTCTGCGCGTGGTTCATGCCATAACAGGGAATGACACGCTCACCGCTACGCTAAGGTGGACGCCATTGCCGCAGGCCATCACCACTACGCTGCGCTATGCGGACGTTTTCATCACCGACGCAAACTGGTCTGCCGCGCATATTTTGACCGATGCACTGCCCGGCACGGCAAACGGGTTCACCGCCTATGTGCCCTATCCTGTGTCTGTCGCGCTGCCCTATGCCGGCGGCACGCGCTACTTTGCCCTCAAATCCCAGGACGCCAGCGGGCGATGGTTGGGGCTATCAAACGTCACCTTCTGGCCCAATTTCTCAATCTACCTGCCGCTGATTTTGCGGTGACAGAAATAAACCGGGTTTCTTAGTGGTTCTAAGCTTTTAACAGAAACCCGGTTTATTTTGAAAGTTCCCGATGATTTCCGACGTGCGCAGATACCGATAGGATATGACGCCTAGGATTCTTTTATTAGTTGTTTCTCACTTAAATACGCCAGTTCTTCTGCCCCTACATCCAAAAATTCCTCAAGAATGGCGCGGGTGTGCTCGCCTAAACGGGGGCCACGTCTGATAGGCGGGAGAGGAACCTCCGCAATATGAATCGGAGACCCCGGCACGGTGATTTGCCTCCCACTCTGCAATTGAACACGGACCAGCATCCCGCGAGCCTCTAGGTGCGAATCATGGGCCAGTTCATCAATGGTGCGGATAGGACCGGATGGAATATTTACCGCGTGCAGTTGCGCAAGCAAGGTTGATGTTGGGAAAGTCCGGCACCATCGGCTTAGGATAGGCCGCAGAACGGCATAATGTTCAACGCGCCCGGCGTTGGAAGTAAAACGAGAATCTGCTTCCAGGGCCGGATCTACCAGGCGTGCCAAAGCTTGCCACAGCCGGTCGTTGCCAATCCCAATGACAACCCACCCATCTGCCGTTTGAAAACTATCAAACGGCGCCAACACGGCATCCACGTTTCCCTGCCGGACCGGAATGTGACCGGTGACATCGTACGTGACCAGCACATTCTCCAAACACGCGAACAGCGCGTCCACCATCGCTACTTCAATATATGCGCCGCGCCCGGTGCGTTCGCGCTGCCATAATGCAGCCAGCAGTCCGGTCGCCGCCGTCAGACCACTGATCGCATCGGCTATTGCCGGGCCGGTTTTGAGTGGCTGGTCAGGAAATCCCGTCACGCTCATCAAACCGCTCATCGCCTGCGCGACAATATCATAACACCCACGAGCGACATCCGGCCCGGCCTGTCCAAAGCCGCTGATACTCACATAGACCAGGCGAGGACAAGTAGACTTGAGAGTGTCATAATCCAATCCATAGCGCGCCATCTGCCCGGCCTTGAAGTTTTCGGCCAACACATCCACCCGCGTCGCCAAGCGCTGCAATAACTGGCGTCCCTCCGGTTGGCGGTAGTCGATAGCAATGGAAGCCTTACCCCGGTTCAGTGTTTCAAAGTAACCGCTGGTCTCATCAATGCGGGGACCGAAAGCCCGGCTATCATCCCCGCCTCCGGGATGTTCCACTTTGATCACTCTTGCCCCCAGATCTGCCAACAACAGCGTTGCATAAGGGCCGCTGTATATGCGCGTAAAATCCAACACTACCAATCCATCCAGGGGGCGCGTAACGCTCATAAAATGTCACCGCCCGCGCAATCCCAGCGTGAGAAATCAAAAAGAGCTTCCATATTTTCACGCAACGGTTTCACGGTGAGATAGTAGGGTTCGCGGCTGTAAGGCAGCGGCATACATAACGCCACCTGCTGCAGTGCGGCGCGCAGTGGAGAGGCCGGCGTCGCCAACAAACGCACGACTCGGATACCACGTTCCCACATTGCGCGCGCCCAGCCGGCGACAAGGGCAGACAGGTTGACCGTGGATGACCTGTCCACAGACATATTATCCATGGGCGATCCACCCGCGTAAGCAGCTAACAATGAGACGCCAGGAGGTCGTGAAGCAGGGATAGGACGATATACGACAATACCCCGCGCGTAATCGCCGGCGGGCCAGACACCAAAATGATAATGGCGGGATGGATGATTGACAAAGCGATACTGAATAAAATCAGGAGTGAGGGCAAAACGGACAAAGACATCGTCCGGTGTATAATAGAAAGGCGCAGCCGGCCAGGTCTCTGAGATTTGCACCGGCGCAATCTGGGGGCGGCGGTAAATCCAGGCCAGGACAGGCTGCATTTTTCCGACCACTTGATAGCCATATCCCCTGCTATGCCGGTCCACACGCACCCCTGCTGCATTGGAGAACCCCACTCCGGCAGCACAGCCTTTGGCTTTCAGCGTCTCGTAGACAGGAGCCGCGACTTGCTTGATCAACCCGCGTCCGCGATAGGCCGGATGAACGGCCATATTGATACTGATACCGACCGGCACCGGCGTGGGAACGCACGGCACACGCAATGCCGCCAACAAACAACTATACTGCGCAATTAATGTATCTTCATCCCACGCGCCATAAGCAACTAAGGATGCGAGCAGGTTCAAGCGTTCCAAGACTTGCATCATTTCAGAAAAAGGACGTTCAAAAGCTGCCGCAAGCAAAGCCGCCCACGGCTCAAGATCTGTCAAGGTCAGAGGTGATACATGCATAAGCTAAATATACATTAGGTCACCATATTTGTCCAAAGGGGATTTGACTTTTTTCGCACTCAATGGCAAACTAGGTACACATTGATGGATAATTCAAGAGGAGGATAGTTGTATGAACAAAGGAAAGTTGGGGATTTTAGTGGGAGGGGGGCCCGCGCCGGGATTGAATGGGGTCATTCACGCGGCGACAATTGAGGCAATCAATAATGGGTTGGAAGTAGTTGGGATATATGAGGGTTTTAAATATTTAATGGAAGGGAAGGTAAATGGCACGCCACTAACCATTGAGTCTGTGAGTCGCATTCACCAGCGTGGGGGGTCTATCATCCGCACGTCGCGGGCTAACCCTACAAAGAAGGAAGATTGGCTGGCAAATTGTGTCCACGCTTTGCTTGATGAGGGGATTACCTATCTCCTGGCATTGGGGGGGGATGATACTGCCTTTTCCGCGTATAGCGTTTCACGCTATGCCAAGGAACACATGGGAGTCAACATCCAGGTAGCGCACGCGCCGAAAACGATTGACAATGATTTACCCTTACCGAAGGGGATTCCGACCTTTGGATTTGAGACGGCGCGCGCCTTGGGCGCGAGCCTGGTAAGCAATCTGATGGAAGATGCATTGACGGGACAGCGCTGGTATCTGGTGGTTGCGATGGGCCGCAAGGCCGGGCACCTGGCCCTGGGCATAGGCAAGAGTGCAGGTGCGACCCTGACGTTGATTCCTGAAGAGTGGCGCAGGCGCGAAATACGGATGCAGGAAGTTGTGGATATCTTGACGATGTCGGTACTCAAGCGCTTAGCAGATGATAAACCCTACGGGGTCTTTGTAGTTGCTGAGGGATTCGTTGAATATATGTCAGAAACAGAGTTAGCAGCACTCAAGGACGTACCCCGGGACTCACATGGGCATATCCTCCTTTCGGAAGTAGATTTTTCACGCATTCTGACCACCGCCGTGCGCGCGGAATTGAAAAAATTGGGCATTGATATGCGCATCGTGAGCAAGGATTTGGGGTATGAGTTGCGCTGTGCCCCTCCCTCCGCGTATGATATTGATTATACCCGCACGCTGGGCGAATCGGCAGTTGAATTCCTGCTTAACGGCGGCAGCCATGCTACTATCACCGTACAGCAGGGCGAGATCGTGCCGATCTCCTTCGATACGATGATGGATCCAGAAACAGGACGGACGGAAGTACGGATTGTGGATATAGACGGCGGCACTTATAAATCGGCCTACAAGTTTATGGTCCGCCTCAAACCACCGGACGCGGAGGATCCCATCCTGTTAGCAGATATGGTGAATCGGACAAACTTGACGCTGGACCAATTTAAGGAACGCTACGGATATCTGATCGAGATCGCCCCATGCCCATTCTAAGCGGCATGGATTATCATCAACACACGTAAATCAAAACAGGTAATCGTTTAGTTTTGTGAGTGATTACCGTTTTCTGTCACCTGCTCCAGACAGAAACACGGGTTTGGGGGTATTTTTTCGTTGGCGGACTACGCCCGCCAACGAAAAAATACCTCTTTCCTGCGGCTTTAGCCACTTTGCTACCGTCAATGGCGCTGTTTGCTCACAAGACTAAATGCATACCAAAACAGCACACGGAATGTATTCTTACATTTCGCGTGCTGTGGTGTGGAGTAATTTCGTCAGAGAACTACAGAGTGTTTGCGCTTTCGCCAAGCGGTAATGAGATAACTCCTGTTTCTTTTCGTCAATCATAACAGAATCCCATCTCGCACAATCTCCTGATAGAACAGAGTGTCATAATACTGATTTTGTGCCCACACTTGCTGATCTTTAAGAATCGGAGAGATACAAACATCATAATCCAGCGCATAGTCGGAGGCGAGTGCACTTATCTGACGCCGGATATCCGGCGTCAGAATATGTACTAACAGCAAAATATCAATATCCGACTGGGGCATAGCTGTATCCCTAGCATACGATCCGAATAGATAAGATGCAATAAGGTTATCTTGCAGCATCAAGCGCACATCCCTAATGAATTGTTGAATAATGCTTGCGACTTCGGTACACTGTTGCACACTTGTTACCGCTGTTTGGACATCATATAATGTTTTTCGTCCGGTCATGATCTACCCACCAACCCTTACTTTTCTGAAGTTGTACCCCTCACATCTAACCTGTTTAGCCACTTCCCTACTATTTATTATTGTATGCAAAATGGAGGCTGGCGTCAAACTAACTCAATAGCAAGTCCCCCACCCTTGCAAAAGATCAAAAGCCTACACCCACTTACATAACAAAAAGCAGCCCCAAATCATCTGAGACTGCTCCTGTATCCTGAGAAATTTCCTTGCAAAATCTGCTCTTTTGTCATTTCATGGCAAAGCAGGCTGAAGATAACCTTCACGCTGCACCTTTCAAAATTTCAAAGACCTCCTCCCGCGATTTGGTCTCCGACGCTTTCCCTTCCCGCTACGAATCACTTCTTCTCCAGAAAGATGGCATAATTAAGCATACACGGGCTCCATTTCCATAGAGACCATTACTGGTGGATTAGGAGCCAAACCAAGCAATGCCATATCTTCATCTTCTAAATGAAGCGCAATTGCCTCTCGTAAATTATGGACTGTTTCGTCCAGGGTTTGCCCCTGTGTCACAACAGGCAAATTGAGACATTCAGTCACATAGCCACTTTCATCCCCAGGATCAATAACAGCTTGTATTGTATAACGATGCGGAACCACTTTTAAGTCTCCTACCCCTCTACACTAATCTTAATAGATATTTTAAGTATATGCGTGTTATTTGTTTTTGCAAAGCTGTGTTATGATGCTAACTAACGACGTAATTCAGCAATCCACCCACCAGCAAAATCTCACGCTGTCGCTCGGAAAGACTATACGCCAACGGGATCTCGACACCTTGCGTTTCGTTGACGGCGACGAAAGGGGCATTGGCGTTCAGTTTCTCGCGAACATCAGGGATGGTCACGCGGTCGCCCTGGGCGATTTTGGCATAGTCAGCGTCATCGGCAAAGGTGAGGGGGACGATGCCGAAATTGATGAGATTGGCGATGTGAATACGCTCGAAACTCTTGGCGATGACGGCTTTGACGCCCAGGTACATCGGGCAGAGAGCAGCGTGTTCGCGGCTGGAGCCTTGCCCATAACTCTCGCCCGCGACGATGAGATTGTGGATACCCGCGTCCCGATTCGCGCCGGCGCGTTGGGCGAAGGTCGCATCCACGGGATTGAAAACAAACTCGGCGTACTTGGGCACATTGGAGCGGTACTTGAGCAACTGTCCGGCGGGCATAATGTGGTCGGTCGTGATCTTATCTCCCACCTTGACCGTCACCTCCCCCCGAATCGCATCCGGCAACGGCGTGCTATGGGGCGGGTCACCGATGTTAGGGCCTCGATATACGGCAACTGAAGACAGTTGCTTGGGGAAGATAAACATACTGTCATCAATAAAGAAACAATCGGGCATCGCCACTGAAGGATAATCCATTCCTAAATCGCGGGGATCGGTGAATTTGCCCGTGATAACAGCAGCGGCGGCTGTCTCCGGGCTGACAAGGTAAACCTGCGCGCTCTTGGTGCCGCTGCGCCCCTCGAAGTTACGATTGTTGGTGCGCAAGCTCACAGCGTCCGTCTGCGGGCTTTGGCTGTTGCCAATGCAGAAGCCACACGCGCTCTCCATCAGCCGCGCCCCCACGCCGATCAGGTCGGCCAGCGCACCCTCGCGGGCCAACATCTGCAAGACCTGGCGCGATCCGGGCGCAATTGCCAGGCTCACGTTGGGGTGGACGTGCTGACCTTTGAGAATGTGGGCCACCGTGACCATATCTTTGTAAGAAGAATTGGTGCAAGACCCAATTTCTACCTGGGTCACATCCTTCCCAGCCACCTGGCGCACAGGAATGACGTTGCCGGGACTATGTGGGGCGGCGGTGAGGGGTTCAATTGCACTGAGGTCAATCTCCACAACCCTGTCGTACAGGGCGTCCGGGTCGGGTAACAATTCAACCCACTGATCTTCGCGGCCTTGCGCAGCCAGGAAGCGGCGCGTCTCTTCATCGGAGGGGAAAACGGACGTAGTCACGCCCATCTCCGCGCCCATGTTGGTAATGGTGGCACGCTCTGGCACAGAAAGCGTGGCGACGCCCGGCCCGCCGTATTCCATCATCCAACCCACGTTGCCCTTGGTGGAGAAAATCTCCAACATTTTGAGAATCACGTCTTTCGCGCTGACCCAGGGCTGGAGCTGACCGGTGAATTTGATCAAGCAAACTTTAGGGTAGGTCAGATAGAAAGGCCCGCCCCCCATTGCCACTGCGACATCCAGGCCCCCGGCGCCCATTGCCACCATCCCTACCCCGCCCCCAGT
>JAFGFI010000112.1 GCA_016931185.1 Anaerolineae bacterium | reverse complement strand
GCTACCAACATATCATGTAGTCCAAACACGTAGTCATGCTGCAAATTTTCGGGTTGACTAGGCCGCTAATAGCTTCCGGGAAGGTGAACACCATCCAAATGCGATAGCCCTAACCCCCAACTCGTGTATAATACGTCGGGTGTTATAGTGGACTATTCCAGTCCAAAAGATCAATCCTTGCGCAGATTATGGCATGGTTTAGGTTAGAAATGTCAATCTAGTAAGCAAAATTTCTGAACCTTGCCCAGGCTCTATATAGCTTTCAATCTCCGCAAGAGTTTTTAAATATTCAAGGATAATGAAGAGCGTATGAAACAAGTACCAAGCATCACCGCTTTTTTCCCCGCGTACAACGATGGGGGCACAATTCCAAGTATGGTGTTGACTGCCCTGTTGGCTCTGCGTCAGGTCACAGACGACTATGAAGTCGTTGTCGTTAATGATGGCAGTAGTGACTATACGGCCCAAGTTTTAGATGAACTTGCTTCGCGTTATCCAGAACTGCGCGTGATTCATCATCCGCAGAATCGTGGTTATGGAGGCGCATTGCGCAGTGGGTTTAAGGCAGCGACAAAGGATTGGCTTTTTTATACCGATGGGGATGCCCAATACAATCCACTTGAATTAGTAAAATTGGTTGAGGCGTTAGATGAAGATGTTGATGTCGTCAACGGGTACAAGATCATGCGCAACGACCCTCTCGTGCGCAAAGTTATCGGACGGTTATACCATCATACAGTTAAACTCGCATTCGGATTCAAGTTACGGGATGTGGATTGCGATTTTCGCTTGATTCGGCGCACTATCTTTGATGATATCACCCTGGAAAGCAACACAGGCACAATCTGTCTAGAGATGGTCAAGAAGTTCCAGGATGCAGGGTATGTATTTAAAGAAGTGCCCGTCCATCATTACCACCGCCAATATGGTAGATCGCAATTTTTCAACTGGCGGCGGCTGCTCCGAACTGCACGGCAGTTGACGGAATTGTGGTTTAAGCTTGTGGTGCGCAAAGAGCATCTGGCGTAAAATGTAGAACTCATCTGCGTTTTATTTGATGGTGCGTTTCATCTCAAGTGTTTTTGTGTCTTACGTGTGGGTTCAATCACCTAACGCATTTGAAATGCACTTTATTTGATAGGAAACATTAGATTACAGGTCGCATAATAGAAATGGATTTACAAAACACATTCGCAGGCAAACATGTACTTATTACTGGAGGATTAGGGTTTATTGGCAGTAACCTGGCTCATCGTTTGGTGGGGTTAGGGGCAAAACTGCTTTTGGTAGATTCGTTAATTCCCGAATATGGCGGCAATTTATTTAACATTGCGGACATTGCGGATCAAGTGCAAGTCAACATTGCCGATGTGCGCGATGAACACGGGATGAACTATCTTGTCCGCAATCAAGACTATCTGTTTAACCTGGCCGGGCAAGTCAGTCATATGGATAGTATGCAGGATCCTTACACCGATCTGGAGATTAACTGTCGTAGCCAGATTTCTATCCTGGAAGCCTGCCGTAAACGCAATCCCGGCATCAAAATCGTCTATGCGGGCACCCGCCAGATTTATGGCCGGCCTATGTATTTGCCCGTAGACGAAGCGCATCCCCTGGAACCCACCGACATCAACGGCGTCAACAAACTCGCGGGGGAATGGTATCATATCGTTTATCATCGTGTTTACGATTTGCGCACGGTGAGCTTGCGTATGACGAATACCTATGGCCCACGGATGCGCGTCAAGGATGCCCGGCAAACCTTCATCGGTTGGTGGTTGCGCCAGATGGTTGAGGGTCAGGAACTGCAAATATTCGGCGACGGGCAACAAATCCGTGATTTCAACTACATTGATGATGTTGTTGACGCGCTGTTGCTGGCGGCAGCCGATCCTTCTGCGGATGGGCAAATCTACAATCTGGGGGGCGATGAACCGATCAACTTGCTCAAGCTGGCACAATTGATGGTGGATGTCAACGGCAGGGGTAGCTACCAGGTAGTACCCTTTCCCCCATCTCGAAAACGCATTGATATTGGTGATTATTACGGCAACTACGGAAAAATTCACGAGCATCTCAATTGGCAGCCCAGCGTCTCGCTGCGCGAAGGATTAGCGCGCACGCTCGCTTTTTACCGCGCGCATCAGGAGCAATACTGGTAGCCATAAGAACCTTTCTTACCTTACAACTTTCCCGGAAACTGTCGTAACGGTGGTTTCCGGAAAGGCTATTTAGGAATGGCTCAAGTTACCTTTAACTTTATGCCCTATCAAGCGTAAAAGTGTAAAGATAAAAAGCAGGGTTTCTGAACCTTGCCGTTATTCTATTATAAATTTTTGGAGATGAGCTATGATTCCTCCCTTAGATTTAAAACGACAGTATTTTGCTCACAAAGCTGAAATTGACGCCGCTATTGCCCAGGTCCTGGAACGTGGTTATTTTATTCTCAGTGACCAGGTTACTGCATTTGAACAAGAATTCGCGGCTTACTGTGGCGTGGCCCATGCCGTTGGTGTGGGTTCTGGGACAGATGCACTCCATTTGGCCCTGCTGGCTTGCGACATTGGCCCTGGAGATGAAGTGATTACCGTCTCCCATACCGCTGTAGCCACAGTAGCGGCGATAGAGATGGCGGGGGCGCGCCCGGTGTTGGTAGATATTGACCCTGCGCGTTACACACTGGACCCGAATTGTCTGGAAGCCGCTATCACCACGCGCACAAAGGCCATCATCCCCGTCCATCTTTACGGCTGTCCGGCAGATATTGTGCCTGTTCTGGAAATTGCACAGACTGGAACAATCCGCCACCACCATCAGATTACCGTTATTGAAGATTGTGCGCAGGCCCACGGGGCGATGTACAGGGGACAGCGCGTCGGCTCCTGGGGACATATTGCTACGTTTAGTTTCTACCCCACCAAAAATCTTGGCGCATACGGAGATGGGGGGGCTATTGTAACCAACGATCCGGAATTGGCCGAGCGCGCGCGGCTTTTGCGTCAATACGGATGGGCTGAACGTTACGTCAGTCATATCAAGGGATTGAACAGTCGCCTCGATGAACTCCAAGCGGCTATCCTGCGCGTCAAATTGCGTCATCTGGATGCCGAAAACGCACGTCGTCGCCAACTCGCGCGCCTGTACGCGGAGCATCTGACAACCACGGTTTCTATGCCCTACCTGGAAATCCGTCTTCCCGTTGAACCGGAGGATATGTATCATGTCTACCATCTCTATGTTGTGCGCGCGCGTCAACGCGATGCACTCCGCGATGCTCTGCGCACACGTGGCGTCGGTACCTTAATTCACTATCCGGTTCCTGTCCATCTACAACCCGCCTACGCTAATTTAGGTTACATCCCCGGCAGTTTGCCTGTCACAGAGGCTGTCGCCACCGAAGTTCTTTCGTTGCCGATGTACCCAGAACTACAGGAACAAGAGATTATTGCTGTAACAGAAGCCTTGATCGCTGCCGGCAAAGAAAGGGCATGATCTATATATCATTTTTTTCTAATCTCTCATTTCTTATTTCTTGTTTTTAGAGGAATTTGCTATGCTACTCGCAGTTGATATTGGGAATACGAACATAGTCTTTGGTATCCACGATGGCATCGACTGGCTGAACCATTGGCGTATTCGCACAGTGCGGGATAAAATGCCGGATGAGTATGCCGTACTCTTCCGAGAATTTTTACGTGAAGCCGGGCAAGCACGAGTACAGATGCAGGCTTCCGGGCAATTGCCTGCATTCGGGTATACATTTGACCAGGTCGTGCTAAGCAGTGTCGTTCCTCCCCTCACCGGGCGGATGGAAGAGATGTTGACGGCCCAAACCGGGATTCAGCCATTGATCGTCAATCACAAAATTAACACCGGCTTGCGTTTCGCCGTAGATAATCCACAGGAGGTCGGGGCAGACCTCATAGCGAACGCTGTCGCTGCCTACGAACGTTTTCACACTGCTTGCATTGCCGTAGATTTCGGGACGGCGACGACGTTCACGGCGGTCTCGGCGGATGCCGTTTTCCTGGGCGTCGCCATTGCGCCGGGCGTCAACCTGGCAGCAGCGGCGTTAGCAGGTGGCACAGCGCAGTTACCGCAAATCCAAATTGCACCACCGCCCAACCCTATCGGCACCAACACTGTCCACGCGATCCAATCGGGTATCGTACTGGGTTATGTCGGCTTAATCGAGGCTATTATTAAGCGATTTTGCGAACAGATTGGACACGATGTTCCCGTTGCTGCTACCGGTGGGCTGGCCCGGCTGATTGCGCCACTGACTCAGCGTTTTGCCGTCGTTGATGAATGGCTGACATTGGAAGGTGTGCGGCTGATCGCGCTGAGAAATGCGTAAAGTGTGATTCGTAATTCGCCGATCGCAATATGAAAAACAAAAACACCGAAAATTTGATACATTTATTCATCGCCAATAAGGATTTCTGGTTGCCGCCCCTGGGTATGTGGGTATTGGTGGTTTTGCTACTAGGAGAGTTGATGTGGTTACCCGCCGGCCAGTTTATGGGGGGAGAAGCTGGCGGCAATGATTTTAGCTTTGCCATCCTCCCCTGGTGGCAATTCGCACTTGATGCGCTCAAACACGGTGAACTGCCATTATGGAATCCTCACAGTTCCTCCGGTATGCCATTTATTGCCAACCCGCAGCCGGGCTTGTTCTACCCGCCGGTATGGCTCATCGGTCTAATATCCCCCGAACGTGTGGTGGGGGTGTTAATCGCGCTGCATCTTTGGCTGGCGGGTTGGGGAATGTATGTCTGGTTGCGCAGTGAAAACGCCAGCACATGGGGGGCATGGTTCGGCGCCGCGCTTTTTGCCTTCAGTGGATATTTCCTGGTACGCGCCAGTGCAGGGCAAAGCGATGTCTTAATGACACAAATCTGGCTGCCCTGGTGTTTGTGGGCCTATCGTCAGGTTGAACGTCACTTCATCCAGGCGAAGGTCGCACCTGAGCATAAACTCGCGCGAGGATTCATTCCTGTAATATTGGGAGGATTGCCTATCGGATTGTCACTACTGGCAGGGCACACAGCTTCCTTTTTCTTTGTCGCCGCTATTTTGGGAACTTACGCGCTCTACCTTGCCTTACGCGCGCAATCTCTGCCGGATGATGGCTCTCAATCAGATTATATCCGCAACCGTTTACCCCCTATCATCTACCGTCTACTCTCTGCCCTGTTTTCTCTGGCAGGTATGATGCTCATAGGTATAGGACTGGCAGCCATCCAACTTATTCCTACTTTTGAGTTCCTGGCGCAATCCACTCGTCAGGATGCGGGATATAATTTCTCTGCCGGGTATTCCTGGAATCCCGGTTACTTGATTATGCTCCTCGTTCCCAACTTTTTCGGTGACCTGATAAATACCGGGTATTGGGGCGACGGCATCTATGTGGAACTGGTTTTCTATGTCGGTGTTCTCCCTCTTATCCTGGTACTGTTGGCAGGGGGTCGCTTGCGTCACCGGCTCACACTGTGGCTGCTGGCATTAAGTGGTACCGGCCTGTTACTTGCCCTTGGGCAGTTCAGCATTGCGCACCGCCTGGCCTACCAACTTATTCCATTGTTCAGCGCGACGCGCGCCCCCGCGCGGGCGGGATTTTTGTTCACTTTTGCCATCGCTACATTGAGCGGACTCATTATCTCTTGGCTAGAGACTGCACCAGATTGTCTCAATTCGCCAGATGGAAACAAACTACAAATTGACACGCGCACAGCAAAAACTGCCGGATGGGTCGTTGGGATAGTCGCCGCCTGTGTTATCCTTATTTGCTACATCTTGTATATCGTGCAGCGAGACACAAATTCACAGGTTGGGCGATTGTGGCATGTCGCCAACTACACGGGCCTTTTCCTCATCTTTTTCCTGGGGGCGATTGCGTTACTTTCCCAATGGTTAAAGGGAGCCCTTACCGGTACACAAGGCGCGATACTGGCATTGATGCTGCTGCTATTAGATTTGTGGAGTTATGGACGCCCGCTCTTTCATGCCATCCCGGTTCCCCAGAAGGCTTTGTGGCAAGAGGCTGCGGCGTTATTCAATAACGATCCGGACCTGGCGGATTGTTCTGATCCGGCAGGAGATCGCATTTTGCCCTGGGGACTCAACCTGTTCGATCATAATCTCAATATCCCCTATCAGCTTAACAGTATCTTTTCCTATGATCCGATGTGGATTGGCCGCTACCAGGAATTTACTGACGCCGCGGGACGATTACAATCCAGACTCTATGATTTACTCCGCACCCGTTATGTGGTGTCTGATGTCCCCATAGATTTTAACGATATACCAGGCTCTCCCAGCCAGATCAAAAAGGTGGGTGAATTACGGATTTATGAACGCCCAGAAGTGTTCCCGGTAGCTTGGCTGGTACACAGGGTAGAAGTACAGCCTAAAGAGGCTATACTAACTCGACTGAATGACCCCGATCTTGATCTGCATAAAAAAGTTGTTCTGGAGTCGTTGCCGGCATGTTCGGTCAACCCTGCCTCAGAACCAGAATCCGTTAGTATCATCGCCCAGGGTAATAATTATCTTACATTGAACGTTAATGCTAACGCAGAGGGTATCCTGGTTTTGAGTGAAATTGCCTATCCCGGCTGGCGCGCTTATATAGATGGGGACTCCACTCCCGTGTTGCGCGCAAATTACACATTGCGGGCGATCTGTGTCCCTGCCGGTACACACGAGGTACGCTTCGCCTTCAAACCAACATCCCTGTACATCGGCGCCGGGTGTACACTCGGTGTCCTGATCCTCATGCTCGTCGCAGGATGGACCGGTTTTAGAAGGTATAGAGCAGCACGAGTGCAGATGTCTGCCCCGCACAATTCAGAGCTATGTCCCGAAAAATAACTCTGCCAGAACGCTGTGCTATCATTGCAATATTTCTACTTGGCTTTGCACTGCGCACTGTGGGACTGATGCAGGTGCCACCTGGCCTGCACAATGACGAAATCGTCGAACTCCTGTTCACCAAAAGTGTGGTTGAGGGTCGCCGGGGAGTCTTTTTCCCGGAGGATACCGGTCACGAGACCCTTTACTATTACCTCGCTGCTGCACCAATGATGTACTTTTTCGGACAGTCCCACTTTGCCCTCCGCTTCCCCTTAGTGATCCTCAGCACGGTTACAATGATCGTGGTCTGGGCGATAGCGCGCCGGATGTTTGACCGGATTGTCGCATTCACAGCTCTGACCGGTTTTGCTATGACCTTTTGGCCTATTATGATGGCACGCCTCATCCTGCACACCGCGATGTTACCACCTATGGCGGCGTTGGCCGGTTACTGTTTCTGGCGAGCTGTATCCTATCCGGCACAGCATAAATCCACAAAATGGTGGGCACTGAGCGGGTTATTTCTGGGATTGTCGCTCAACTCTTACACTGCCTCGCGGATTCTACCCGTGATCTGGATTGCATTTGGATGTTACGGGTACATTGTGACCAGGTTCAAGGGAACGCTTCCCGGAGAACTGCATCCGCCGGTTGTTTGGAGACAGTGGGGAGCGGGAATCGCGTTCGTGCTTGTGATAGCCGGCGTCATTGTACTTCCATTAGCGCTTTACTTGCTGCAAAATCCGGCAGCAGATCAACTGGATTACTACGATATTGGTCGTCCACTGGAGGAATTACGCAGGGGGAATGTAGCTCCTGCACTGGAAACCACACTGCGTACCCTGGGTATGTTCGCCTTTCTTGGAGATCCGCTGCCTTATTATGATGTTCCGGGTCGTCCTGTTTTCGACCCGGTGAGTGCTACCCTGTTAGGGATAGGTCTATGCATTGCGCTCTGGCATTGGCGGGAGCCGCGCTATGCTTTTGTCCTGATATGGTTCTTTCTTGCCCTCGTGCCAGGCATGTTAAGCCAACCTGCTCCCAATTATACACGTACACTGTGCGTGCAGGTTGTGCTGTTTGCAATCCCCGGTATTGCACTCTCGGCCATCCTCAATCATCCTCTCTTTCAACCGATCAGTAGGGTGAATAACCTCCGCCGCCGCATCCTATACGGCGCGCTTGGCCTTCTCTTTTTGGGTAACTTTAGTTGGAATGTGTATGCCTACTTTGTCGCCTGGCCTTCCCTGGATAGCGTTACATTTTGGCACCACGCGAGCCTGAGAGCCGTTGCTGACAACTTGCAGGCAAAACAGATTGAAACAATCCGCGAGGGTCATCCGGCGCAATCCGAAACGCCCCCGGTAGTGGTGTGTGTGCTAGAACACATGATCGGTGAGTCTCATCCGTGGTGGAAACCGGCCTGGCAACACATGAATTTCTTACTTGACGATACCTCCCTGCTGGCGAATCTCCGTTACTATGCTTGCGAGGATGCGTCAGTGTTGGTTCCAGGGCCGGCGCGCTATGCTTTTACCAACGCCGGAGATTTAGAAACATTACAGCGTCTTCCTATCTATGTTGATATTTTGGCTGCCGCCGATCCTCAACTTGAATTTTTAAACCATCAACTTGGCATTATTGTCAATATAGAGCAGGCAATGCCTCTTTTGGAGCAGTATCTACAGGAGATAGCCATATATTCAACCCTTGCCTGGGCGCCAGAAGTGGAAGGCGTCACACCGGCTGCTCAAGTACCGGTAACTTTTCAAACCGTTGAGCCGTCCGATACACGAGGCATCGTACAGTTTATTGGATACACACTCACCGCGGCAGAAGACAGGCCTTCCGAAGACTTGTCTTCCGGTATCCTCATACCGGGTAGTACTTATGATCTCACCACTTACTGGCGTGTGATACAGACTTTGCCCCCCAAGGTTTTCCAGTTCACCCATATCTTAGATGCCCATCAAAACATTGTGGCGCAACAAGACCGGCTAAATATAACCTCTCAAAGCCTGCATCCTGGGGATGTTTTCGCTCAGACCCATCATCTTTCCCTCTCTGCGGATCTCAGCAACGGCGAATATGCGTTGAGCATTGGCCTGTATACGCAACCTGACGGGGTCAGATTTCAAATTTTGGAAGGCGAATATCATCATCTGGATGCTCAATCGTGCGGGGATCGATTGTGGCTCACGCCCTCCGTCGACGAGACCTGGTTCTTAATACATTAAGCAGAAGCAGAGGCGCAAGGGTGCAAGGGTGCAGGGGAGTGAGAAAGCATAAAAACATGTTTTCTTTTCTCCGCCCCCCTATTTCCTTGCATCTTTGCATCCTTGCTCCCTTGTTGCTTCTAATGACATTACTTACACGCGCGCTCTGGATCGCGTATTATCCCGCCTATCCCATAGAGCCGGTAGATGCCGAGGGTTTTCATCTGTTGGCGCAGAATTTGCTCGGTGGAAACGGATTTGCTATTGCGTGGGAAGCTCCTTTCTGCCCGACCGCCATCCGCACGCCGTTATATCCATTATTTGTGGCAGGAGGATACAGTCTTTTGGGAGTTGATCCCACACGTATTATTCTGTTACACTTGTTACTGGAAACACTTACCACCGCCCTCGTGATCCGTTTGGGGACTGATCTTGGAGGGCGACGCATAGGGATACTCGCAGGACTGTTCTATACCCTCAACGGTACCACACAACGCTACACCGGTTATTTACTTTCCGAGACGTTGCTTCTGCCCATCCTGATAACTGCGCTCTGGCTGACTGTCCGCACCCTGAAAACATCTCTCCTCGCTAAATGGGATCGCTTCACCGGATCAAGGCAATCTGCCGGATTAGGGCACTCCGCATACGCCTCCCTCGCAGGCTTTTTCTGGGGTCTCAGCCTGTTGGTCAAACCCAACATGCAATTTCTGGCCCTGGCAGTGGGTATTCTTGTTACGAATTACGAATTGCGAGTTACGAATTGCGAATTGCGAATTGCGAATTGCGAATTGCGAATTGCGCGTCGCGTATCACGTCTTCTCCCATTCTGGTTGGCTCTGTTTTTTACGCTCTTTCCCTGGCTGCTACGCAACCGGATGCTGCTAGACCGGTGGATGCTTTCCACGGCTTTTGAGGAGAACCTGGCGCGGGTCAGCGCAGTAGCGACGTTGGCGGAGGTGGAAGGTATTTCTGCCGATCCCTGGACGGAGACATGGGAGTATCTCTACGGGCAAATCGTATCCCAGGCGGCAGCGCGATATGGCTGGCAACCAGGGCAGGAGAGCAGGGAAGTAGAGGAGCAGGAAAAAGTATGGCTGCCGCGATTGGCCATTTCACCTTTCTGTGAGGAGGCGCGAGAGAGACAAACACAAGTAGCTACTGTAGCGAGGGATGTGGTGGTTCAACATCCACGCGAGTTTGTGTCCTCACATCTATGGGGAGTGAGTCTGAGTATGCTTAACCTGGGCCATCAATTCTGGTATCGCGTGCTCACCGGACAGGATTGGGCGGCGACTCATACGGTAGACAACATAGTGGTACGGATTGCTTGGTCACTGAAACGTAATGCGTGGGGGGATGCACTCCAGGCACTATGGCAAGAACGTATCGCGCACATTCCCCGGCAAGCCGCGCTGCTTTGGTGGGGATTGCTGGCAGCACGTTTCGCAGTGTGGGGGCTGTCGCTGCGGGGTGTATGGCGAGTCCTAAAATCCCGGTTTTTAACTAACCCCAGAAGACTTCAGACAAGACTCGCGCTCTTATTAACTAGCACAGTCGCCTATATTTTACTGCTCCCCGGCCCCATCGCTTATGATCGGTTTTACCTGCCGGCGATCCCCGTTGTGGTAATTCTCCTGGCATTAGGTCTGTAGATAATTATTTCGTAACTGCTCAGCCAGTTGGTTACCATCCATTGGGAGCGGCTAAAGCCGCAATTTAAGAGGGTGATTTTTCGTTGCCGCGCGCAGCGCGGCAACGAAAAATCACCCTCTTTACCGGCCTTTAAACCGCCGCTGTGACAACGAGTAGATAGCCTGAGCAGTTACATTATTTTACTGTATAACGATCTCCTGCAAATAAACCGCATCTCCTTGCCGGATACCATTTTGGAAAGCAAGTAGCCGTTCGCCTGAAAAACGATATAAGCCTACCCACAATGTATAGGTTCCTGGAGGAATGGAAGCAGGTAAATACACACCATAATGATCGCGATGGTATTCCCCGGCTTGCCATGTATCCGTTAAGGAAAATCCCCCACCAGGTTCTATATCAACTTGTGAGACCAGGTTACCGTCAGTATTCAGCAGATGTACAAAGACCTTCAAACGTTCCCCAGGAGAAGCTCTCACACGCCAAAAGAGAGCTAAAGGGAGAATATCACCTGGAATGTAGGATGAAGGGGAAAGGGCGAATGGCGAAGCGCCCAACGTATACCCCTCTAAATAGATACTTTCATCAAATAACACTTCAAGGTTGATTTCCGGGGTTATCGTCAACGGATCGGATTGCGTGTCTCCCACGTCACTTCCCTCCGACACACCATAATATGCCAGGCGCACGGTGCTGATCCAGGCATCCCCTGCTTTATAAGCGCGTTGAGCCAGAAGAGGTTCGATATGCCGTTCCGGATCAGACTCTGTATCGCCCCAAAATACTACAAACAGCCGGTTGTGTTGGGCAATGATTTCATCGACCCAAAGCGTAGCCTCATCCAGGGTGGGCCGATAGGGGGCAGGATAGACAGGGAGTGGGCCACGATAGTAGTAGGTAAAAACCTCCCACTGATTTGGCGCACTCAGCAAAATAGCATCCCCCTGCCGTTCCTCAGCGGTGATGTGCGCCGCGATGGCCCGGTAATCATCTCGCGCATAAGCCGGATCGGTATAAAGATGGCGCAACGCCTCTACTTGCGCAAGCAACACCCCTAAAGAGGCAAGGGAGCAGAGGAGCAGAGGAGCAAGGGAGCGGGGAAAAGAAAACGGATTTTTACGCTCCCCTGCCCTCCTGCTCCCCTGCTCTTTCACTCTTTCGCTCCTCTGCCCCCCTGCTCTCCCTTGCATCCTCAAGGGCAAGGCAAATACGACGGCCAATGGGGCCACGGAGACAATCAGAAATTTTAAATAGGCCGGACGATACATTCCCAGGGCCATAATGCTCAAGAGGGGACATAGTGCGACACAGGTCACTGCCCATGCAGCAAATTTCCGCCACGGGCGGGTTGACAGTGCCAACAGAAGCAAGATAGCGGCAAGAGGCAATACATAATGACCGCTATCAGCCGGCAATGTGATCCCTACCAGCAACGCGCGTGACATAGATTGTAGCGCGTGTTCTGTACTGAGGTCTGGAGGGCGCCAGCCCATCGCGCCCAATGCAATCGACGCCCACGGGATGAAGAGTAGACCTCCCAGTAAATGCGCCAATGTCCATTGCCATACCAGCCGCCAATCCCCAGGCCGCCAGATAAACCAATAGAGCACAAACGCCAGATTAAGTCCCAACAATACAAGGGCATAAATGTATTGAGTATAGAGACCTAGCGCGATGCTAAGGGAAAGTATAAGCCGTAAGCCGTAAGCCGTAAGCCGTTGATTCGCCGAATCTCTCCCTTCTACGAACCGGATTGCGGACCACAGAGTCAGAACTGAAGTAAACCCTAGTAACGCGTACATTCGCGCTTCCTGGCTGTAATAAATGGACAGTGGATGCAGCGCGACCCACAAACTGGATCCCAGTGCAGTCCCCCAACCACCGGCGCGATAGCCAATTGCGGCAGTAAAAGCTACCGTCAGAATACCACATAGCACAGAAAAGCTCCGCAGCGCGAATTCAGATTCCCCCACCAACGCCCGCCAATTATGCAGCAATAGATAATATCCCGGTGGATGTATGTCGCCGGCGGCACCATCGAGAATCAGAGCAACGGGGCGTTCTACAAGACGTGCCGTATTCCCCTCATCGTTCCAGAAGGATTGTGCATCCAGCATATAAAAGCGTAATCCAGTCGCGAGCAGGAATACTAAAACAAACAGAAAATTCCGCCAACGGAATGTCATAATACAGAACCCATAATACCAGAAGAGAAATGGCTCCTCACTTCAGTCCATTAATATGGATCTATGTCTCTGCACTCAGACTTAATCTGCACTTCTGAGTGCGGACTTAATCTGCGCCTCCGAAATGAGACCTCTGCGGAGTATGCGAGGAGGACGATGAATACAATCCACAATCGTTGAGGGAACACCAAAAGGAGTGGCGCCACCATCTAAAATAAGCGCGACTTCCTGGTTGAAAAAAGCAGCAGCTTCTTGAGCTGTGATGGCCGGCGAATACCCGGATTTTATTGCACCCGTGACCATCAAATACCCCCCAACCGCATCTAATAAAGACGTCAATAACGGAAAATTTGGAACTCGAAGCGCAACCGGCTGTGAACGTAACGGCTGTGGGAGATTCAGGCTGGGCGGCAGAATGATTGTCAACGCTCCAGGCCAAAAACGACGTGTTAACTGTCTAGCGACACGGTTAACGCGAGCAAACTTCTTTATGTAAGTACTATCCTTGAGAAGAAAGGGGAGTGCCGGCTCTGGATCGCGCTGGCGCATTTCATATAACCGGGCAATATTTTGCAAATTGTGGGGCTGCATGGCCAGTCCATATACTGTATCCGTGGGAATAACAATAATCTGCCCCGATAAAATAAGTTGGGCGGCTTGCACTATTGCATCTTGGCTACGAATAGATAAAATCAGTGTGGTCACATAACTTTCCTATGGAAGGGATTGAGTGAGCGAATTTTTTCATGGATTTTTACCGCGGATTTTCGTTGAATTCTTGAATTTCGCGGCGAGCACAAAACGTTCCAGGGCGACTGCGGCGCCATCATCAGCCAAAGATGGCGCGACCCAGGATGCAGCCTGTTTTACTTCCAGAATGGCATTCCCCATCGCTACACCTATACCCGCCCATTCAACCATTGATAGATCGTTTTCCTGATCACCGGCAGCCATAACATCAGAACGTGGAACACCTAAATTCGCAGCCAGCCACGCGAGAGCATTCCCTTTATTCACATCCCTGGGTATAACCTCAATAAAGTGCGCGTGGGAGCGTACGATTTCGGCCTGATTTGCAAAATGCAGATTCAGTATATGTGCCATGGCGGGTATGTCTTCGGCCTCCGCCACAAACAGGATCTTATCAGGAATATGATAAGCATCATCACTGCCGCTATTACCGCCCACATCATCGGGAGCTAATACTGTTTCCCAGGGGGTAATTGTGAAGTCAAATCCCAAGAGTTGATGATAGAACTCCGTAGGATATTTTTGCTCTTTCAGAAACAAATTTCCGTCTGCGTAGAGGACAGCATGCCAGTTTTCTTTGTCGCCAAGAGCTAACGCAGCTTTTGCAATAGAGATGGGCAAAGAAACCCGATACCGTGGCTCCGAATCATCAGGAGCCTGTATCCATCCCCCTTGATAACAGATCAACGGCGCTGTGATATGTAAACGATGCGCGAAGGGCAATGTGGCGCTAAACATTCGCCCGGTAGCCAGGGTAACAATCACCCCCTGATCTTGCGCAGCCGCAATAGCATGTTGCACACGTGGGCTGATTTGATGGTCTACTCCCATCAAAGTACCATCAAGGTCAAAAGATACCAGGCGAATTGTTCCAATTCGGCGAATTGTCCCAATTCGGTCGCTCATTGTTTTAATAATACTGAAAGCGCGGCGACCCATACTCCCCCTTGGAGTATAAGTAGACCACTCCATAGAATATAAGCTATGATTCGCTCGCGGATGTAGAAGAGAAGTCCTAATCCCCCATTCAACACCAGAAAAACACTACCTATTACTGCCAGGTAGAAAATGCGCATACGATTGACAATCAATAACGCTTCATCATTGAAAGTAAAGCGCATTGCTATTTCCATCGGGAGATGAGGATAACGCCAACAAAGCACACCCACCAATAAAACTAATAACCCGATACTACTTGCCAAAATCCCCAGTGCTAACCGGTCTTGCCAAATCTGCCAATCTAAAAAGCCTGGATAAAGAGAGCGTTCTTCAACTTCCTGCGTCGGCCCCATTTCCAAACGTTCGGCCAAAGCTGAGAGAAATGCCTCCATGTCGTTAGGAGAGATAGCATAGGCCATTCCCTCTGTACGAATGATGACCTGCCTGGATAAAGGTGCAGTTGCATAGAAGAGGATAGGCCCTATTTCTTCTGATTCCCCAAATCCCACACTATATCCCGGCCAACGCAGCCCAGTCTGCATACGGATAGAACGTACGGATCCAATCCATTGTAACCATTCGGCGCGATGATTTGCAGTAGATTCGGCCCCAATGAGATCAGATCCGGAGAGTACACCACGCACAGAGGCCATCGGAATTTGATGTTCTGTATCCCCCCAGTGAATCAAAATGGTGTTACGATCCATCTCATACGAAGCCTGGAGCAAACTCCAAAGACGGTAGACCAGATAAATGTTTGTAATCAGCATCGCTAAAGCAACGATACTTAACACGAAGGTCCAAATAGAGATAGATATGCTGATAATGACAATGACCACGCCTATCGTAGTCAGAAGCAGCGACGCGACAATGGCCAATCCCACCATCCATCCCAAACGTATATTAACTTCCCACGTCGTCATATTATAATTCTTGTCGTCCTTCTAAAGCACGGGTTAATGTAATTGCATCGGCATATTCCAGATCCCCTCCCATTGGCAATCCTCGCCCCAGGCGCGTCACACGAATATTCAGAGGTTTAAGCCTTTGTAATAAATAAGCCGCGGTATAATCTCCCTCACTGGTAGGATTTGTCGCCAGAATGATTTCATGAATCTCATGTTGGCGTACCCGGGCTTCCAACTCAGCAATGCGCAAATCTTCAGCAAATATACCCTCGAGGGGAGAAAGCGACCCTTGCAACACATGATACACGCCAACATATTGATCCGTGCGTTCTATAGCCAAAACATCCATTGGATCTTCAACTACGCAAATGATACTCTGATCTCGTACTTCATCGGTACAAATCGGGCAGGGGTCTTCTTCCGTCACGTTATAACATACAGAACAAAAACGAGTTTTTTCCACCAGTCCCTGTAAAGTTTCTGCTAACCGGAGTGCAAGTTCTGATTTACCTCGCAAAAGATAAAAGGCCAGGCGTGAGGCCGTTTTGGGGCCAATACCTGGCAATTGAGAGAGAGATTCAATTAACTCTGTAACCGGGGCCGGAACAGCGTTCTTTCCCATCTTTATATTAAACCGGGGATTCCTAATCCCCCGGTAAGACCCGACATCCGGTCTGACATCAACGATTGCGCTTTTTGAATGGCTTCATTTACTGCTGCCAGGATTAAATCCTCCAACATCTCCACATCTTCTGGATCTACAACTTCAGGTTTGATCTTAATAGATTGGATTTCCAATCCTCCTGTGATGGAGACTTCAACCATTCCTCCACCGGAAGAGAGTGTGATGACTTCTTGCTCTGTTTCTTCCTGAACACGAGTCATTTCCTCCTGCATTTTTTGTACTTGGCGCATTAAGTCATTAGGATTTGCTCCCATTCCGCCAACATTCATTCGACCTCTTCGACGTGCCATTATTATTCTCCTTAATTAGTTATTAATTGTAACGCGAGTTGCTACCTTGTGGTAGCGGAAGAGAACACGTGATAGGTAGCAACTTGGGTTAGTTGTAAGAATAGACATCGCCATCTAAGACATCCGCACTGCCCCAAGTTCATCTTCAGCGCGTTGGGCAAGTTCTTCCAATTGTACCTCCACAGGATCGGAAGGTGGCTCAGGTGGAGGAGGAGAAGTATGCGATGCTGTCGTTCTCTGCGCTGGCCCTGGTTTTGTTGCTGCGGGCGACTGTGGCGGCGTCCAATCTTTTGCTAACACACACCGCACACGCACCTGCTGCCCGCCAATATGTGACAGACTATCTTCAACTTTTCTTCGATTGTCCTCTTCGTTTACTTTTTCTCGATGGAAGGTATGTTGAAAACCCAACACCAGCATACCATCTGTATCTGCCCCTAACGGATTCGCATCACGGAGCAACGCCCCTAGATTAACGGGTTGCACCTGGCGCACCACATCACGCCATTGTTCCATAAACCTAGATACTAACGCTGGGGATATACCCGTAGGAGAGGGCGAAACATGCGGTGTTTGGGTAGTGTGTGTGGGAGAGGCTTCAAGTTCAGAATCAGAAACGCCGGGCTGCAAACTGCGCATCCGGCGCGGTGCTGTCGCACGCGGAGCTGCTGCCGGGCGCGTCACCGTAGCGTGCGGTTCTGTGGCCGGATGCGGCACCGATTCTACTGCGACAGGGGGCGTAGGGACAACTGCTATTTGCGGAGCCTCTGACTTCAGAGATACTTCAACAAAAGCAAGTTCCAAGGGTAATTGAGGCTGCCACCCGGTACGGCTTTCCGATGCTACCTGGCTAAAGACCCGCACTGCCTCTACCAAATGCTGTGGCTGTGCCTCGCGGGCCATTTCCTGAAATCGCGGGCGTTCCTCTGCAGTAGGATCGGACCAGGACTCCCCGGTCCCAAGCCGCATCAACAACAAACCTCGTAAAAAATCAGAAATCTGCCGCGCAAGCTGTCGTGGGTCGGCGCCGCCATCAATCGCCCGATTGATCACCCGCAAACCGGTATTCAGATCATGGTCCAACCACGCACTGACTAAAGCCTGTACAACTTCACGACGTTCCGCACCTAACATCAAACGCACATACTCCGCAGTAACCTGTCCCCCTGCTGCCATCTGATCAAATAAGCTGATTGCATCACGCATACACCCGGTTGCAGCGCGTGCAATCAAATCCAGGGCCTCCGGTTCCGCCTCAATACCCTCGGCACCGGCAATCTGCTGCAAATGCGCCACCAGATTATCTAGTGGAATGCGGCGGAACTCAAAACGCTGGCAGCGTGACAACACAGTAGCAGGAATCTTATGCACCTCAGTGGTCGCCAGTATAAAGATGACATGTTCAGGGGGTTCTTCTAAAGTTTTCAATAGCGCATTAAAGGCAGCGGTAGAAAGCATGTGAACCTCATCTACCACGTATACCTTATATCGCGCCTGTGTAGGTCTGAATCCTACCTTTTCGAGTATCTCACGGATGTTGTCCACACCGGTATTGGAAGCCGCATCAATTTCCACCAGATCCATCAGCCGCCCATCCGCAATCGCTACACAAATATCACACTGATTACACGGTCGCTCTTCCACAGGGCGAAGACAATTGACGGCTTTGGCAATCAGACGCGCGGTCGTCGTCTTCCCTGTGCCACGCGGCCCGGCCAACAGGTAAGCGTGATGAATATGCTCAGTTTGCAACGCATTGCGCAGGGTACGTACAATATGTTGCTGTCCCACCACTTCATCAAAAGTCTGCGGACGCCATTTGCGATATAAAGCTTGGCTCATAACTCATCCTTCTGGGTTTCCAGATTAAGAAATAGTCTATCATGGATGGGAAATGAAGCAAGCGCCAAACATGAGCCGGGTGGGCAACAAAGCGGCTAAAGCCGCAGGAAAGAGGTGTTTTTTCGTTGGCGGGCGTAATCCGCCAACGAAAAAACACACACACCCAAACCCTCGTTTCTGTTTGGAGTAGGTGACAGAAAATGGTAATCACTCACAAAACTAAACGGTTACAAATAAAGAAAAAAGGTGGGGGCTATACCCCCACCTTTCACAAGGAGGAATCTCAAATGCAAGCTCTATGGTGTTTTAAGTATAGAATAAAATGCCAATAAATACTTGACGGAATCCTAACGAATTTCTTACGATAGAAACCTCTGTGCATGCAAAACCGGGGGCTGTCCCATAGCCCCCGGTTTATCAGAAGGAGGAGAATCTTTTGCGGCCCCCGAATTCCGCAAGCAATTATAGTATAGCATAATGACCATTTTCTTACTTGACGCAAACCTGACGCTTTCCTAACGAAAGTAAGAGGTCAACCGGTCTATACTAACGAATTCTTAATGTAAGGTTAGATTTTTGCTGATTTTCAAAGAAAATTTTAACAACTTTACTAACTTCTCTGCCGCAACTGCCCGCAACCCGCAACAATATCTGTGCCCCGACGCAGACGCAAAGTGTGTGGAATATGATGACGATCAAGAATATTAACAAAAGCATCCATACGTTCTGGAGATGAGGGCTGCCCTTCAAACCCCTCTGTCGGGTTTAAGGGAATCAAATTCACATGGACTAACATCCCGGCAACCCGGGCCGCGAGGGCTTCTGCCTGTTCTGGGGTGTCATTCACACCCTCAATCAATACCCACTCAAACATAACCCGCCGGTTGGTTTGAGCAATATAATCACTCAGAGCTTTCATAAGATCGTTCAGATTATACCGGCGGTTAATGGGCATGAGCTGATTGCGCAATTCATCGGTCGCAGCATGGAGGGAAACCGCCAGGTTAATTTGAAATTGCTCTTCGGCTAATTTGTAGATACCTGGTACAATCCCCGAAGTGCTGAGCGTAATACGACGTTGCCCCATTTGAAAACCTTTGTGATCCACCATCCGGCGCAATGCGGCTAATGTGTGGTTATAGTTCAACAACGGTTCCCCCATTCCCATCAATACCACATTGCTCAATCTTTTTCCTCGTGCTTCCACTTCGCGCGCGACATGCAAAACTTGCATCATCATCTCACCGCTGGTCAAATTGCGCTTAAACCCCATCTGTCCGGTGGCACAGAACTTGCATCCCACGCTGCAGCCGATTTGAGTGGAGATGCAGGCACTGCGTCGCTCAATATAGCGCATCAACACGACTTCGACTTGTTCTCTGTCCTCAAGTTCCAGCAAATCCTTGCGCGTTTCGCCATCCAAGGATTCTAGTTTATCCAGTACATGAGGGACAGGAAGTCGAGTTTCAGCCTGCAATCGCTCGCGCAAAGACTTAGGGAGCGAGGTCATCTGTTCAATACTCGTCACTTTGTGGCAATAGAGCCATTCCCAGATCTGCCGGGCGCGATAGGGCGCTTCTTCCCATGATTTGAGAAGCGCTTCTAAATCCGTTAATTCTAAATCATATAAATTAGGTTGTACATCAAGCATAAACACTCCCCTGAAAATCGAAAATTGGCAAATTTAAAATTGACAAATTACCCCCCCCGGTGATAGTGCATTGCACTCTCCGAAGTGCAATACACCTATTTTCATCCTACTGCCGGCGAACGCAGCGCGTTTCTGACCGCATCAACGAATTTCAAAACTTTTACTTATTAGATTTACTAATTGTACCAGATCTTGGCAGATGATATCTGGGCATATAGGAGAGTTGGATAACTCTTCTGCCGTGGTAGTACCGGAAAGTAATAAGGCAGTGGGCAACCCGAGGCGCGCTGCCCCCAGAATATCCGTGTCCAGACGATCCCCGATCATCAACGTTGTCTCTGGCACGGCACCGATGCGTGCCAGGGCTTGTTGGTAGAGAATGGGCGCGGGTTTCCCCACTATCACAGGGGCCACATCCGTCGCTGTTTGAAGTGCAGCAAGCTGCGCGCCGTTGCCGGGAACCAAACCTCTTTCCATTGGGAAGGTGCGATCCGGGTTGGTACCGATAAGGGCCGCCCCCCGCCGTATCAAGAGCGTTGCCGTCGCCAACTTTTCCCATGTCAGATCACGATCCCAACCTATCACAACGTAATCCGCCGTAGTACCATCCGAAAGATGAAAACCACGCGCGCGCAATGCCTCAAAAACACCCGGCCCACCTATAGCATAAACCGATGCGCCCGCCGTGGAAACAATTCCCCCAGGGTTGCCTGTAACCAAATAATCCGCCGTTGCCAACGCAGAAGTCAAGATATGATCGGGCGTCGTATGGACGCCCATCCCGGCCAGTTTATCCACGTATTGTTGTGGCGTGCGGCTGGAATTATTCGTGATCAACATATAGGGTAATTGATGCTCCGTGAGGAAGGCGAAAAATTCGTGCAAGCCCGGCAGGGCAGCATCCCCGCGCCAAAGAACCCCGTCCATATCGGCTAACACAGCCCGGACATCACCGAGTATTTGCAGGACGGTTGCCCCGGCAATCTCTTGGAGATGGTCATAAGCTTCAGGTGTATCCGCGTCCGCCAGCAACGTCGCATCCGCCACCGGCAAATATGCCATCCGATCCGCGTGTGTCTTGAACAGCACGCGCCCTCCCACGTCGCCTGTCAAACGGGCCAGTTCGGGGAAAAATTCGCGTGTGAACAGCACGGGAGTCCCACGTTGCCCGCCCTGGCTAACCGGAACGACGATACCCGCCTCCGTTGCCTGCTGGCGAGTTACCAATGCACGCAGAAACCGGGGGGTGACGAGCGGCTGATCGACCTGGAGAAAGATGGCTGCTTTAGCACGGGGAGGTAGCGTCGAAAGTCCCGCGTTTAGGCTGGAACTCATTCCTTCCTCCCAATGATAGTTACGCACAATCTGTACCGGCCGTTCCTGCAATACGGGGATGACCCGTTCTGCTTCCGCGCCTACAACCACAATAACCGGGTCCAGCCCCGCGAGCCAGGCCATATCGGCAATGTGGACAACAAGGGGGCGTCCATTCCACATCAACAAAGGTTTGGGCTGTCCGAAGCGCGTTGAGCCTCCGGCGGCCAGGATTATAGCTGCAATGGATTTAGTCATAGTGTGAATAGCGAATCGCGAATAGCGAGTTACGAATGGCGAATGGCGGATGACGCGGATTTTGCAAAGTAATGCATCATTGCCAGATTACTTTCCCATTGCCTTTAGGGCTTGCAGACAACGATCTACACATTCCAGCGGCGGGTAGGCGTAACTTTCTTGTTCTACAATATACCACTCGGTGTTCCCCACACTCTCGCAGAGTCGAAAAACTCTCTCCCATTCTACATCGCCTTCGCCGACTAATGCTTTATCGTTGGTCGCGGAATACTCTTTCAGATGGACGGTCCTGGCACGCCCAGGATAGCGTTCGATGTAGGGAATAGGATCGCCGCCACCATGCAGCGCGTTGCCCAGGTCAATTTGCATGACAACATCCGCACTCGTATTGCCGAAGAACGTATCCCAGGGCAGTTCGCCCTCCATAGGCGTGAATTCAATGTGATGGTTGTGATACCCCGTCCACATCCCGTGGACGGCGAGTTTGGCAGCAATCTCATTGAATATATGGGCCGTCTCCAACCACGCCCGTCGTGAGTCGCGACGCTCTGGCGGCAGCCCCGGCACAATAAGATACTTATTTCCCAGGACACGGTTGAAGGTCACGGTCTTCTCCAATTCACTTTCCAACAAGGTATTGAGACCTATGTGGGTACCGGCTACTTTGAGGCCCAGTGTATCGAGCAACTCGCGTAAATCTTCCGCCGGATAACCATAATACCCGGCAAACTCCACCCCCTCATAGCCCATCTCGGCCACTGCTTTGAGAGTGCCGGGCAGGTCCTTTTCGCAATCGTGGCGAATGGAATAAAGCTGTAATGCAATTGGTATACGGGTCATCGTATCATCTCCTTAAAAATATGTTAATAACGTAAAACGTCATGCGTCATTGCAGAATTGCAGAAATTTACTCCTGTCTACCGTCTACCGTCTTCTGTCTACCGCCAATAGCCTGGTCAGTGCCGGGTGCTTCAACTTCTCGTAAACAGTGTACCATGCTTCCACTGCTCCAGGTGGTGTCAAATCGGGCACGAACCCGAAATCCAAGTAGAGTTTGATGGCAGGCAAACGATAGGTCTGTGTACTCAAGAACGCGCGGTCGTGCCATTGCGCCATCCGGGTAAGGGCGTAAGATAACATCGCTTTACCAATCCCGCGCCCCCAATAGGTTTGCCGTACTGCCACCCAGTGAATCTGCCCCCAGATACCGGGGGGCTGCCCATTTGCCTTAAAATCTTGATTATACCACGCGCTGATTGTCCCTACGGATCGCTCTTTGTCATCGGTGACAATATAACAACGCCATTGCGTAGCCTGCGGATCGGTACCAAACTGATTGTGGAAAAGGGAATCCCCTATGGGATAGTAGGGTTCGCTATCCCGTTCAATATCCACCCATAGGCCGGCATCATCAAGCCCGGTGGGTGTAGTGGAACGCATCGAACGGATTTTAAACCCTTCGGGGAAAGGTATGTTGGGAATAGTGTTCAGGTCGGTACGGATCATCGTGACGGCATACCCTGCTGCACTTGGCCCTGATTTACTGACAGGAACCTTGCCCGGAATGCCGAGCTTTTCGTGGAAGAGGCGATGCATCGTCCAATAAGGGCGGCGATAGCGGCGGTCGCGAGTGAGTACGCCATAAGGACTGATGCCAAGATGGTTACAAAACGCGAAGGTCGCAGGGGGCCAGGGGTGATCGGCCCAACACCAGACCGTCGCGCCGCAGACGTAAGGGGCATCCATTCCTGCAAACTCGCGTTCTAACACTTCAGCGTGTGTATCTTCGCCAAAAGCTCCCCCCATAACCCCTTGGAACGATGTATACCCGAATTCCGTAACCAGGATGGGTTTATCCGGATACCTTGCATGCAGCTTCGCCAACCCGGTGCGCCAAAATTCGGTCGGATCGGACTGAACGGGGTCAGACTCCCGGCAGACCCCGGCAGATCGTTGGTTAATACGTTCCTCCCAACTTGGGTAGGCGTTGACACTTATCACATCATCCATATCAAAATGTGGGGATGATGGGCGAGACGCATCTATCTGCCAATGATTACTGACGTGCGTCGCCAACCGCGTGGGATCAAGCTGTTGGGCCAGTTTAACCAATTCCGTATTGCCCGCCACTACTTCGGGGCGCGTTTCGTCTGTCTCATTGCTCACAGACCAGAAAATGATGGAGGGATGATTGCAGTCGCGTTTGATGAGCTTCTGCAACTGGCGTTTAGCAGCTTCGAGTTTTTGTGTACATGCCTCCTCGCCTTCCTGCAGACCGTCCCACCAATAAAGAGGAATTTCGGCCATCACCATTATCCCCAATACATCACACGCCTTTAGCTCGGCCGGATGGTGAGGATAGTGGCAAAGACGCACAAAGTTCGCCCCGGCATCTACCATCGCGACCAGATCGCTGCGCGCGGTCTGTTCGTCGGCGCACATGTTGTGACGCACCGAATCCTCATGACGATTAAAACCGGTAAGATAGATAGGTTCGCCGTTGAACCATAATTGCCCGTCTTTTACTTCGATGGAACGGAAACCTATATGAAGGATGTGTGTATCCACAATCTCGCCTGCAACGCGCAGTTCGACCTCGACTGTATATAGATATGGCTGCTTGAGGCACCAAAGCTGGGCGTCAGGCACAAAACAAGACAGTTCGTAAGTAAAGGCGGACTGAAGCAGTCCGGCGGACTGCTTCAGTCCGCCGGACCCGGCTGCAAGGAGACGCGGGGTTGCATTTGCTTGCGCAACGACCTGCTGATGCACATCACGGACAAAAACCATAATATCAGCAACGGCGGAGGTGGCGCGGGTATTGTGTACGCGCGCGCGCACCGAAAGATGCCCACCCCCATCTACCGGTAAAGCCTTCGTAGCAATATGCTCCAGGTAAAGTGGATCGGTAGCCATCAATGAGACCTCGCGCAAGATGCCGCCAAAAGTCCGCCACCCGCGCTGGAGGCCGGGGACTTCACCGGGACGCCGGATATTGTCGACGCGCACTGCGATGAGATTTTCACCATCAAAGTTCAAAATGTCATTTCCGAAGGATACATTATCAATAGGAAAATTGAAAGGCAGAAACCCATCGGGATGCGCGCCAACTTCGTAGCCGTTGACCCAAACTTTCGCATGATAATTCACCCCTTCAAAGTGGAGGGTAATACGCCGTTCCCGCCAATCTGCGGGCACGGTAAACGCGCGTCGAAACCAGCCCGCGCCCTCGTAGGTCTCCAACGCCGGGTGACAGGAATCAAAATCAATGGGAACCTGTACGTGTCGCCAGTAAACATCCTCATATTCCAGTGTATGGTATCCGGCCTGTTCTCCTTCCCAAGCCGGATCGGGCTGAAAACGCCAGACGGCATCCTGGCATAAATCAATAGAAGTACGTTGCATATTAGATCCTCCAAACATAATAACAACGAATGAAGAAAGGAACGAATGAACGTTTAAAATAGAAAATCAGCAAATCAAGTAAATTCTCGCGGCCTCGCGTCAAATGTTCATTTACAGATAAGAAGCTATATTTCATTGCAATATCCGTTCATAAATAGCTTCATATTGGGGCACGATGTCCCTATAATCGAAATATTCAACGGCGCGTTTCCGGGCCGCATTGGAAAAAGCCCGGCACGTGTTGCAATCCTCCAGGATTTTAAGCGCGTACGCTGCCATTTGCTCCACGTCCCCCACCGGCGCCAGATAACCAGATACACCATGTTCGACAACTTCCGGCAATCCCCCCACGTTGCTGGCGACTACAGGCACCCCGCTGGCCATTGCCTCAAGCGCGACCAACCCAAAGCTCTCCGTTTCGCTAGGCAGCAGTAAGAGATTGGCAGCCTGTAGCATCGGCGCGATGCGGTCCACTACGCCCATAAATTTCACCCTGTCGGCCACCCCCAACTCCTGCGCCGTGCGCAATGCCAGTCCTGAGTCAGGGCCATCACCGATCAGCACCAGCCGCGCGTTGCGCTGCTCTACAAATCGGGCAAAAATCCGCACCACGTCGGCTACCCGTTTAACCGAACGGAAATTGGAGATATGCATTAAAGTGAATTGGTTAGGACAATCACGTGGAGGAAGGCAAGGAGATGGAGGAGAAGCGTATCCATGCCGCTCTGGATCGATGAAATTGTAAACCATGTCAATCTCTTTCCCGACCTGGAACTGGCGATAGGTTTCTTCCTTCAAAAAATTGGAGACGACCGTGACCGCATCGGATTGGGCGATAGCTAGTTCTGTCACCGGCCTGAATGACGGGTTATTCCCCACCAGCGTCACATCGGTGCCGTGGAGTGTCGTCACAACCTTGAGATTGAGTTCCACCGCAATTTGTCGCGCCAATATCGCCGCGATGCTGAAGGGAATCGCGTAATGCACGTGCAAAATTTGCAACTGTTTCATCCGCGCCACATCCACCATCTTAGAGGCCAAGGCCAGCGTGTAGGGAAAATTCTTCAACAGGGGGTATTCTTGGATTTCGACCTCATGGAAGCTGATGTGGGGCGGAAGTTCGTAGAGGCGCAGGGGCGTAGAATAACTGATAAAGGCCACTTCATGGTCACGCGCCGCCAGGTGTTTGCCCAATTCGGTCGCCACAACGCCGCTGCCCCCATGGGTCGGATAACATGTGATACCTATACGCATACTTTATCTCCTCACCCAATTCGTAATCCGTATTTAAAATGAAGAAAAATCTACCTCTAATGGATTCTCTACTTTCATTTTCCCTCGAATGAGAAAACCCTCCCCATACATACTTCCTATTAGGGAACCGTAGTAACCCATCCGTTGACGGATGCCCCAATTATACTCGCGGGAAGTTAAGCGGGTTTGTTGGTAGAAAGTATCATCCGGTTTAAATTGTGTAGAGTAGGCATAGATGGCCTCCAGTTTGCGCTCAAATTGCCCGGTGATGTCCACGATAAAGGTGGGGTCGAATTCGTACCACCCCATATAGTAAATGACCCTGAGCGGGCGGTAACGCTCCTGCCCGGTCTCATAGCGCGCCAGGCCGGCCTGGAACAACCCTTCATAGACCACCTCACTGGCGCGATAATGGTCAGGATGGCGATCCTGATAGTAGGGCAAGAAAACTAACTGCGGGCGATATATACGTACTACCTCAACTACCCGGCGCTTGGCCTCAGGCGTGACGCGAATATTGCCGTCTTCCAACGCCAGATTTTCACGCGCAATCGCGCCGATAAGTTTTGCCGCGGCGGCGGATTCCGCTTTGCGCGTCTCGACCGTACCCCGGGTACCCATTTCTCCCTGCACCATATCTACCATCACTATCGAATGACCGGCATCCGCAAGTTTGATCAGTGTGCCCCCGCAGCCAATCTCAATATCATCAGGATGCGCCCCGAAGGCCATAACGTCAACATTATTCATACGTGTGAGTCCCTCCAAATGGTGAATGATGGATTGCGAATTACGAATTGCGAATTGCGAATTACGGATTATGCATCTGTATGATGTGATGTGCAAAATTGTCCAGGTTGCCTGCCGAGAAGAGGGCGTCTATGAAGTCAGAGCCATATTGATTGAGGTAGTGGGGCAGGGGAAAGACGCGCTCTTGCAGGTTGCCCTTGGGCAACAGTACATTGCGCAGCGCGTGCAATTCGGCTTTGGATAGCCGCAACTGGCTCATCCTGGCTTTGATGGCGCGCTCTTCCAACTTGTCCAAGCCCTGGATGGCCCGGAACTGCGTCTGGCCCCAGGTTTTGCCCAGGCTAGGGTCAATGCTCTCCAAATAGCCCTGCAAGGGCGCGAGTGCAGCCTCCATCCCCGCCCGCGCAGTAGTGAACAACGCTGCCTCCGCAACGGGGAACAGCCCCTGGAACGCAGCATCGACATCCAATTTCTCACGCAACACGGCTTCGGCACCGGTCTGATAGGCCGCCAGCCGTTCCGTTTCATGTTGGGACACAATGGTGTAGCTCTTGCGCGGGAAGAGCAGCGGTTGTGGCAGGTCAAACAGCGCGTAGAGCGGTTTGAGCATCGCCTGGTAGGCAATCTCGCCTGGCCCCAGGACACTGGCAAGAACGGGCAAGGTGGTATCTGCCAGCAGCGGACGCAGCGCGGCATCCGTGGAGTAGGACTCCGGGGTTATCCCGATCTTATCTATGTGCATTGCCGGATCCGCGATCCGTACCCGGCGGCCCGCAGTATCGAAGGTGAAAAGTTGTCCTGCCTCCGCCGAGGTCAGCGCGGGGGCGTACCCGGCGGCCCGCAACTGTTTTGAGACAACGTCGAGACGATAGCGGATCTCGTCACTTGCGCGCAACGCGGACGCCAAAAATTCTCCGGCAGAGGAACGCAGCAGTTCCGGCCTGACCACTACCAGTCCATATTCAGAGAAAGCCTGCACCCAAATACGCGCGCACCAGGTGCAGTAATCCTCCCCGGAACGTGGGGCAAATTGTACCTTGAGCGCGTTGTATCCTGGGCCAGGCATGATGCCGGTAAAGTATGCATCGCAGGCGCGTGTGATAGCATCCGTTAGTGGCAAATCGGCAATTGGGCGGCCGATCTCTTCCCATTCAAATCCCACCCGGCCAATTTCCCCATCGCGCTGCACGTAATCGGCGTGGTTAATTTCGCCGAAATCGTGATCTTCTGTCGCCAACCAGAAGATGGGCACGACTTTGACACCCAATGAGGTCTGTAACTGTGTAGCCAGGCGGATGGCCGTGATGATTTTGTAGGGCGTGTACGCCGGCCCGCCAAGGAATCCTGCCTGCTGCCCCGTGGTCACGCAGAACGTAGCGGGAGCAGCCAGCGCGTCGCAGTTTGCCAGCGCGTTCGGATGCGCGCCGAGGCGCGCGTTATACACAGCAAGCCGCTCCGCTATTTCCTGACGGGGATATCTATACGCTTGACGCGCGCGCAACGCCGCCGCAAAGTCTAAAGGCCCATGCGTAAAAAACGTCCTGATTTCCCGCTTTCCCGTATGCTCTGTATCTATATAATCCAGGTACAGCCGGTTCCCGGAAGCGGCGGGCAATGTGTGGAAGTCAAGGTATTGGATGCCGGTCGTGATCGTCATAGGTTCTCCCCTCTGTAGTTAAATTTTATTTATTGACGGTGCTTCTGTTTAAGTGCATCACACTTCAGAAAGTGCAACACACTTGGTTGATTTTTCAGCACGCAGGATCAACCTGGGGGTATCGGGGCTGAAGGGTCGACCATCGAGCGCGCCGTATTCCTGCACCGTCACAAAGCCGGCAACCTGTAACATCGCCCGCATCTCGGCCCGCGAGAAAAGGCGCACGGATTCGCGATAGGTACGTTGCGCGCCGGTTTCACTGGTGACGACCGTGGTTTTCTCTACCCGTCGCCCCGCCCCGGTCAAGCGCCGCGTATTGCGCACGTGACGGCCCGACAAGACTTTTTCATCTTCCGGGACCAAATGCGCGATAATATAATCCCGGTTGATATAGTCCATCAAAAGGGTGCCTCCGGGACGCAGGACGCGATAGGCCATCCGCAGCACAGCTTGATTTTCCTCATCTTCCGTGAAATAACCAAATGAGGTAAAGAGCGACAGTACCGTGGCAAAATGTTCCCGGAAAGGCAACCCCCGCATATCGGCCCGCACCAGTGGCACATCGCCGCCGGTATCCTCGGCTGCCACCCGGAGCAAATCTGGCGAGAGATCCAGTCCCACAAGTTGGGTGAAGCCCTGTTCACGCAAGATGACCAGATGCCGCCCCGCGCCGCAGCACAAATCCAGTAAGGGTGTATCTTTGGCCGGCGCGATCAGGGCCAGCACAGCCTGTACATCGGCCCGCGCTTCCGCCGCATTACGGTGCGCGTACAGTTCCAGGTATTCCTGTCCAAAGCTGGCCTCATACCAGGGTTTTTTCGCGTCGTGTTGCGTCATCAAGCAATGCCGTGCTCTAGTTTATAGGCAGTCCAGGTCTTCTTGAGATGCAGAAATGCCTCGAAGTTGGGTTGCACGAGGAAAGGATTGGTCGTGCGCTCGTGGCCGATAGTGGATTCGGGAGCCACCCCCACATTGTGGCCGGGGAAGACACGCGTCTCATCCGGCAGTGTGAGCAGCTTGTGATGCAGGGATTCATACTCGATCCTGGCATTGATCCCATAATCGGTACCGCCGACCTTGCCGACAAAGAGCGTATCCCCGGTAAACACGGCCCTATCCCCACTGCCGGCATCTTCAACGTAGATACAGATCGCGTCGTCGCTGTGGCCCGGTGTGTGGATAATTAGCACTTCCAGGTTACCAAGCGGGAACCGCGCGCCATCCGCTACCTGGACGCCGGTTGTTGAATTGCCCTCTTCCAATGGCGCGACATCGCCAAATAAGAGCGCGCGTTTGCCCGTCAACCTCTGCAGCGTGGCATTACCATTCGTGTGATCGTAGTGCCCGTGCGTGCAGAAAACGTAAACGATCTCATACCCCTGCCCGCGGGCAAACTCCACAATAGTATCCGGCGCGTAAGATGGATCGATCACCAACGCCTGCTTCGTCGCTTCATCGGCGACTAAATACCCGAAGTTGCGATCCCCACCGGTAAGAAATTGTTTAACAAACATAGAACCTCCTGAGCGTGAAACGTGAGACATGATACATCGTTCATCGTTCACTATTCGTCTTAAGATTACATTTAATGCATCTTACGCAAGTCATTACGCATACCCTTTCTGCATCTGCACGATTTCTATAAACGCCAACATGTTTTCCAACGGTACATCGCCTTCAACGGCGTGGGCGGGGGCGAAGATGTAGTCGCCCGCGCGCCCGAGGTCGAGCAACCGGCGGGTTTCACGGACGACGTCGTCCACACTGCCATAGGGGAGTGTGCGCTGTGTGGATAGCCCGCCGTGGAAGGAGAGCCGTCCGCGACAATGGGCGAGCAACGCCGCTACATCCATCACTTCCGGCTGGAAAGGATTGAAACAGTTGAGGCCAATGGCGACGAGGTCATCGAACAGCTCATCCACATCGCCGCAGGAGTGGATGAAGACATATTTGCCCGCGTCACGGACTGCGCCGTACATCCGCCTGAGGACCGGATAGATAAACTCATGCCACAGGCGCGGCCCCATCTGCAACCCCCGCTGCTGGCCCCAGTCATCGCCGAAGTAGACGGCGTCAATGTCATAGTCGAGGGCCTTTTCCACTTGCGCGATGTTGTAATCGCCAATGGCATTGAGAAGGGCATGGACGAAGGCAGGATGATCGTAGAAATCCATCATCAAGGGCGCCATGCCCCGCAACGTCCACGCGCGCTCATACAGCGAGAAGCCGATGTTGAAAACCCGGAAACGATCGCCATAACGCGCCAGTTTGTCGGGAATATCGGCGAAAAAACGCGGAGCGCGAGGGTCGGGAAATTCGTATCCTGCAAGCGACGGTTCCGGCAGGACCTGCCCCTTAACCACACCAATATCCTTATCCACACTGCGATCCCAGACCACACCGAAAACGTCGCGCACGTGGTCAAGCCCCACATCGCCGGCAGGTTCAAAGAAGCCGATACCATTGCCCAATCCTAACAAGTGATTGCCAAAGATCGGTTCCAGATCCACCTGTCCGTAGTGCGTTTGGAGCTTCTCGCAGGCTTCGTGTGTAAAGCCAAAAGACCACGGCACATAAGGTGGGGAGTGATGTTCTAGCACAGTACGGATTACATCGCGTTTATTGATCATCTTGAGTTAATGCATCGTAATTCCAAAACCAAAGGAGGGTTGTCGCTGCCCATCAAGACTATCGTCCCAATATAACGAAGGTACGGGATCAACAACTAAATCTTCTCGGCCTGCAGAACGCAATAAACCGGCAATCGAGACATCTTCGTCCAATACAGGCCAATAAATACCCATACCATCTTCGTCTAGTTCAAAAATCGCCAGATACTCAAGTTTGGCTTCAACTAAAAGAGGGGAACCACATTGAGCTAAAGGGACACTAATTTCCTGTCCCTCTAGCTCGAAACTGATAGCTTCTTTACTAACATGCAAATCTTTGACATCATAAATTTTATCCATCATCTTTTCTCCTGGAAAGCTGCCCACGCAATGACTATCTCATCAAGATGCTCAAAAAGGATTTTTCGTATTTCCCTCTCTTCATGATGCGTCATACGCCGAACATACGCTGTCTGAATTTCGTATGTATCAGGTAATATCCAAAACTTTCCTAAAGCACTACCTTTACGACAATGCACGTGCATAGGTTCATTTGACTCGTTAGCAAAAAAATAAACGCGCCATCCCCTAAGTAGAAGAACTGTTGGCATATATTTTCTCTCTTAGCAAACGCCGATGCTGCTACCAGTAATGATGTACTTTTTCTCGGATGTACGTATCATAGACTTCGCGCACTTTCGCCATTGTCGCTTCGGAAAGGGGCGGAAAGCCGGCGGCAGCGATG
>JAFGFI010000111.1 GCA_016931185.1 Anaerolineae bacterium | reverse complement strand
GTAGGTAAAAGAGGGTAGGGTTGCGGGCGGTACTCCGCCCGCAACCCTACCACTTTATATCTTGGCCTTTAGGCCATAAATTTTCATCCAACTGCTGGTGAACCGACGGTTAATGATGAATTCCCTTGAAAATAGCGAGTTACGAATAGCGAATTACGAATTCAGTTTTTCATCCTACTGCTGGTTAACGCGCGGCGTTAATGATGAATTCCACTGAAAAACATATAAAAACCTGATCCTTTCAGATAATTATTTTTTAGTTCCCTAAATTTAACGTACCAGGAAATATGATGCCCGGTTCGGCTCCGAGATGTGTATGTAAGAGTTCGCGAATACGTGCAAAATGGACTTCATTGAGTCTGTCTTTGGGATGTGTCTTTAATTGGTCTTGAGCATAATGGGAGTCACGCTGTGAATCTTGTTCTAGGACACGCATAACCTCTGTTAGGCGATCTGTAGGAAGATCGCATTGCGTAAAGATAGCGGAGATAGTTTCCGCGGGTCTAGTAATCAAGTCTTCGTAACGTACTGCCTGGATAGGGTAGCCTTGTTGTTGTAATTTCAGATAACGTTGTGTTATAGATATCCACATTAGCGCCATAAGGTCAATTGACTTTGAATCGTCTGTGGGGCAATTGAAGTAATTTTCTAATATAGGAAAATAACGTAAAGCAATTTCTGGCGAGTGGTACATACCTGTTATGACGTCGGAGTTAAAAACGCCAAAGGCCTGTGCGTAAGAAGTGGCCCATGTTTCAATGTTCCTATACAAAAAGATAGACTTTGCATCTGGATAGGTTTTGAACATCAGATCCGCGATCTCGATGCAGAAATAAAACTTAATGGCCCAAGTCGTTGGTGTTTTATATTGAGATGGTTTGCAAAACGTGCTTACGCAACTGTGGAGGAGCTTTATAAGTTCATTGTCTCGATGTCCATTAGGTTCCCGTAATCCTACAATCTGGGTAAAGACCCCCGGTTCGGATAAGCTTAGGACCGTATCTACTTGATTGAAAATTTTGCTAAGCAGTGTGGATCCACAGCGACTTACCGAATAGATAAAGATGAGGGGGGCATCATTTATACCCTGGGTAATATTGAAAAGTTCTTCATAAGGAACAGCGATTAGCCGTTGCGCATATTCTAGCTGGGCATAGTAATAAAATGGAAATTGTGATAAATCTACATCTGATGGGGTTTCTACAAAGATAGCTCGCCGGTTTTTGTCGTCCAGGCAATAAAGGCTGATGGATGGATTATTCATTATAATCTGTGGTTCAACAGCAGCCCCTTCTGTATAGGTAAAACTATCCAGTGTTACTATAGGACTGGCCATCTCGTCAGCTTTATTAAGAATGTTTAGAATTTTGCTCCCCATATTCATCTCCTTTCTTCATTTGTAAATTCAAAACGGATGGATAATCGTGCATAAAAAGAAAAGCTATAACCATTAAGCCGGCTCCTATGATACCGGTTATGCGTATACCCAGTGGCCCATAAGGGTCGGTATGGCTACGTCCTAACAACAGGAGTATCGGTAAGAGTGCAAGCATTACTCCACTGGTTATATGTCCTAGAAGTTCAAATATTGCATAATACATCCCCTCGCGCCGTTGTTGAGTGAGCATTTCATCATAATCTACAATTTCAGCAATAAGGGCAGGACGCAGAATCATAGAAGGTGACATGGCAACGGCTTCTAAAGTGATCCAAATAAGACCGGGAATGAGCAACGGTATATGTAACCATTCTCCAATGAGAAGCAAGCTTAATAATACAACTGATGAAACTAGCAGGGAACCTAATAAGATACGCTGCTGGCCCCATTTTTTAGTTAGTATCGTTATGATTGGATAACATATTAGCGAGGCAATCAATGCGGCGCCATAGAAATACATGGTAGCTGACTTTGTTAATAAACAAATTTCAGTTACGATGAAGGGTAATGTGGTTTGAATCAGGATTGCAGCACCTGAACAGAAGGTTAACGTCACTGTAAGATACAGAAGCGCGCGATTATTCAACATAGTTATGATACCTTGTCGTAAATTTAAGGGTTTCATAACTGGGGTTTGATGCCTGGGCCGTTCACGTAGAATGAAAAAAGGCAGATAGAAGAATGGTAACGCTGTGATGGCATAAAGCAGGTTAGTTGCTATATATCCCAAGTGATCGATTAACATGCCAGAAACACTGCCCACGACGGTACCCATTAATTCAAAGCCAGCGGACCAAACGGACGTATCTATGCGCGCTTGTTCGGTAGCAGCAATATCGGGTAAGAGTGCTCTTCTGGAAATTTGATACAAGTTGGCGGCGCTTCTAAACCCTAATAGGAATATACCTAGGTACAGCAAATTCCACACCGACTCGCTTTTTATGGGGGGAATCCATAGTAATGCAAAAAAAACAGCCATTGGTAATGCCGAAAAGAACATAAGTGGCAATCTGCGTCCCCATCGACTTTGTAAGTGATCGGACCAATACCCAATAGGTAGGGTTATGATTGCATCGATGATGTTAAGTATAAGCATCAAGATGCTGTATAGAGTAGCTGGTACTAAAGTTTTTCCCTCAGGTGGCAAATAGAAATATAACAACCAACTATTGATAACTGCCCATAGAGTTGTCCAACTTAGTGCCGTAAGGCCATAAGTGAAACTTACTTTCATTGAACCCTTATTTTCTATAATGTAATTTTCAATAAATCTGGTAGAATTGAGAGATCTTTTACAATACCTTTGTCTGGCGCGTGGGTTGTACGTTCGCGATCTACAAGATAGCTATGTTGTATACCTACAGCGCGCGCGCCTTTGATCGCCGGTTCTTCATCATCAAAAAACAGACATTCACCGGGCTGCACGGCTAGGGCTTGGGTTATCGTCAGATAAGCTTCTGGTTCAGGCTTGGCGACCCCAATGACTGGAGCTGTGTATGCCACATCCACCAAATCGGATAAGCCGGCCGCTACTAATGAATCGTCAATACTTGCTAATTCAAAATTAGATAGTACTCCGATAGACAACCCTTGTTGTTTAATCTCAATCATAGCGGGTCGCGCGTCAGGAAAGGGTTGAAATATAATATTATAATTAAATTGATGCAAGTACTCGCGTTGTTCTTGGGTGAGTTCAAGTTCATGGCTAAGATGATTCCAAAACCCGCTAAAGAGTACGTGCTCCTGAGTAACATTATTGGGGAGTGGATGCGCGTCACTCCATTGCCACCAACGTTGTGTTAATGCTTCAATTGAAATCGGAAGCAGCGCCCCTAATTCTTTAACTACAGTTTTCATATCAAAATATGTCAGCACGCCATCACGGTCAAAAATAACAGCTCGAATTGCCATCATTATTTATTCCTTGGGTAAAGCGGGTTCTGGCAGCATAAGAGGCAACCTGATAGAAAATGTTGTCCCTTCTCCAAGTTGACTGGTCAATATAATCTTCCCGTCCATAAGTGTAACGAGTTGATTGACAATAGATAATCCTAATCCAAATCCTTTATGTTTTCTCGTTTCGGGGTTTTCGACCTGACGAAAAGGTTCAAAGATATATTTCTGGGCTTCTTCTGCGATGCCAGGCCCGGTATCGGTGACATTCATTGCCCAAGAGATGGCATCCGTTTGATAGATGCGAACATGGATACCCCCTTTTTCGGTGAACTTTATCGCATTGTTAACGAGATTGACGAGGATTTGGTGTAACCGTTTCTGATCTCCCTGTAGTGTTTCTGGCAGCAGTGGGTCAAGTTCGGTAGTAAGGCTTAGCTCTTGTTGTTCGGCCAGAACACTCATTGTAACGTACATGTCACCGAGCAAGGCTTTGGGCGCGAAAGGTTCCACATGGAGTGATAATTGCCCGGCCGAAAGTCTCGCTTCATCCAATAAATCATTGACCAAATTTAACAAATGCTTGTCGTTGGCGATAATGCGTTCTAGTGCGCCAATTTGTTCCTGACTCACCGCGCCAAAAACTTCAGCGATCAACATTTCCGCAAATCCCTGGATCGCACTGAGGGGGGTACGTAGTTCGTGTGAGATGATGGAGACGAACATAGATTTAAGACGATCGAGTTCTTTAAGTTGTTCGTAGGCATTAGCAAGTTCTTGGTTGGCCTCTTTGAGTTCATGTGTGCGGAGTTCAACGCGCTGGTCGAGTTCACGATTGATAGTGTGTAGGTCAACTAATGCATCTTCAAGACTGCGCGCGGATAACCATGAAACAAAGGCAACAGTAAAGAATCCTACTATTGTGGGAATAGGTGGCACACCCTGGGCATAATCGGGTAAATTGAACACAGCTAAAATTGTAATAACCAAACCACATATTCCTGCGGCTATAAAACTAACCCATGGGCGTAGTATGACACTAGATATAAGAATTGGTACGGTGAAAAGGAATAATGCGCGACCTTCTACAACTTGGCGGGGTTCATCCACAAATGCAAAAACTGTAATTAATAGCAATAAAAATATAGTAGCAGCTATCCATTCTGCACCATAACGATTAATTAAATAGATGATTGTTAATCCCAATAAAAATGCGGTTATGGCTGGCCATAATCGAAAAAGAGTACCTTTAAAGGATGGTGCGACAATGAAAATAAATAATAATATCACGAGAGCGACTAAAGATATTGTATAGATTCCTATCAATAAAATGTTTAGTAGTTTTCGCCTTCGTGCATCTTGAGGATCTTGCGAAGATACTTCTAATAGATTTTTTATGATTTTAAATTTCATGCTAAATTTTCTCAATTAATACTAATGCGCTGAGTATGGCCGCTCGTATTACCAATTTGGGGCAATATAAACATTTGCCAATCCACAGTGCGGGATAAGGTGGCTCAGTATGATTTTGTAGCCATTCTTTTGCTTGTAAAAGCGTCTTGCGAGATATTTTGTAACCATATTGTTTGCAAATTGCCAGGGATTGAATACAATATGCGGTTTCTTCAGCGGTAGGGATATAGTATCCCCAAGAACCATCAGCGTTTTGCGTTTTTAAAATCCATTCTACTGCTGGACGTATTATTTCATCACTACATCCTACACAAGAAATAATCATATGTGTTGTAGCATAATAAGGTGAAGCATGCCACTTATCAAACCAAAATGTTTGGGAAATCCTAACCTTTTTTAGAAAATTTAGTATTTTTTGTATTGACGGGTGTTCTTCTTCTAATCCTGCCGATCTTAAGGCATCAAGTATGTGAATATTTGCGCTGACTGAAGGATTGGATTCAAGTTCATAACATCGAAAATGATAAACACTCTCATAATGTAATACAGCCTTGAGATCGATTTCTCGCTTAAAATGTGTTAATACTTTGTATACTAAACCAGTATCATCTCCGTCTTTTGGGGTATATATAGTAGAAAATCCTATACCCTTTTCAGGATGCCATCCTTGTTGTAGGTGATCGAGATGTGGCTGACATAGATCTAATAGCTGAGTATCCAAATCAGTCAAAATTAGATACCACAAGATCCATGCTGGTTCAAAAGCATCAAATGGTGCTACGTTAGGAGCCATTCCCTGCGGTGCAATTTCACGCAAATACTTGATTGCCAAAGATTCTTGACGATTTAGGTATAAAACAAAATAAGCCGTTGCTGATGGGCTTGCGCCTACAGATCCATTAACTTCTTGTAATTCATCTATATTGATTAAATTTTTGTTATCAAAACCTGCCATTTCAGAGGAAAAAGCCGTTGTAACATGGCGATTGATCGTCTTTTTGGGTAAAGCTGCTAACTTGGCTGAACGATAGGGGATAAGTTTTGTTATAAAATCATAGTTTTGATAATGAATTCCTCCAAGTGCTTTTGCCTCGTACATAAGTGTAGGTACAAGCAATTCAAATCCAACAGTGTCACCAGCTGGGTCCTTATCGAGATCTTTGATTATTTGTTCTAAAGCGGTTTCTGCTCTTTGTAAAAGAGGACGATCCTTGGCTCTCCCACGCCTGACGAGCGCGTTTATTGCTGCTAATGTGGAAATGACACGATCATGGGCATAATATAATTCTTTTGTTCCCCAGGAACCATCCTCTAACTGGTTTTGACGTAACCATTCCAGTGCTAGTTCCCCAATAGGTTCTCCTATCTCTACTAAACGGGCTATCCATGCTGTGTCGTAGGCCGTGGTCATCATTTTTCCAGGACCAATTTCTTGTAACAATTTAACCCATTCTTTATATAAATGCATAGATCATCCAATTACTTGTTAAGTATAGGTTTACTTGGGAGTTCCACTTGTGGCAAGGGATACCAGATCCCCGCTGTATAAATTCCAATCCCCAAAGTATTTTCTGAATTGGTGTAATAGAAATTGCGCATTATAGCCCAATCTTCTGCTGTCATTTCGGTATAATTTCTTTCTCCTTTGGGACGCTCGTAAAGATGGTCATATAAAATGATTCGTAATTGCCGAGTGTTCAAGTAGAGCGATGGAGCAACTGTAAAGTATAGATCTTCGTTGCCAGTTGCCACCAGCGGCATATCAAAGGCAGAGAATTTATCAAACCCAATAAAAAAATCTACTGGTTCGATATATTCTCCATAGTAAGCGATAATAATTTCACGTTTGTTGGGTAGTTGTCCATGCACTTGATGAAAGTTTACGCTGATTGCAGCTATTGTTTCTGTTGCATCGTGGGCACATACGCCAAAAAGGAGGCGATATCGGTCTTGGGATGCGGTACGTTGTTCTAATAATTCAAAATCGCTAATGACCTCGGCATAAGGTGTGGGTTCTAAATAACGGCGGTAGTCGCCATACACCCGCACGCGCACATTATACTTATCGTAAAATTCCATAAAATCCTGCCCACGTGCAAACCATGATAATCCATCTCGGATAAGCGCGTTATACTCTTCCCCACGCACTAAAATATCGGGGCCAAAAACTGGGGTGAGTAAGGTCTCAATACCGTGATCGAAGAAGAGTTTATAGAGTTCGATGTGACGTCGCCCGACTATTTCTAAGTAAGCTTGAACAAAATTTTCAGCTACGGCTTCAGGGTACTCTAATATCAACCATCGCCGTGTTCCGTTAATGGGAAATACACACACTTTTGGCCCAGCTTCACGCACGATGTGTGCAACTTCTTCTGTGGGTAGGTTTAGAAAAGTTTCAAGTTCCATTCTCACACTCCTGATAAGGTTTGAATCGGTGTTGTACGCCATAAGCGTGCGATGAACAGAGCATATAACATTAAAATTGTTAGCATAATCAAAGGAAAATAAATTGCCGGATCGGTGGCTACGTAAGGGCCAGGCAGGAGGATATCCAACCCACCGAAAACAAGACTTCCCACTCGCCACGGGTCAAGTAGAGCGTAGGGTAAAAAAGCAACATGGGTCCATAGTTTTGCCTGATGATGTTTTGTTGTTCCCAGCAAGTAAGGATAAATGGCGATGCCCAACGACAATTCCCATACCATATCCAGCCAGATAAAAGCACCTAGATATAAGGCAAATGCGAAATCAAGTCCCAATTGCGGGTTTTCATATGCCGCTTGATGGGCGGGGCGCAGTAAATGACGCAAACACGTGATAGCCAGCGGGATTAAGAGGAGTATTTTGACAAAGGTAGCCAGCCGTAATGTCTGCTCCGATACGCCGAACCAATATACGAGAGTTTGTTTTATGGAGTGGTTATATCCCAAGAATGCTTGTTCTGATCTACGCCAGGGAAAGTCTCGGCTTAATCGTCCTAGAAACGCTACGTAGTCACGATATTGTTCCCATCCATAGGTTGGGCCAATTATCAGGAGCGTTCCACCCAAAATAATGATGTAAATGACTCCTGTCAATATCAGTAACTTAAAGAAGAATTTTTTGCGTCCGAGTAACAAGGGAACCGCGGCTGCAAATGTCCAATGTGGTTTGATTTGTAAAATGATGGATAACCAGAGTAATGACTGGCCTAAATTTTCGGTTAAAATGGCCTCGATAAAGAGTGTAGCAAATAATGCCATAATGATATAGATATTGAGATAACCTAAGTCTGTCCAGAATGACGAAAAAAGTAACCACACAGGGAGTACCCAGATCAATATTTTTAAAGCACGGTTAAGATTGAGGCTTTGAAAGATGCGTCCCCACCCAACATAGAGCAGGCCGTAAGCAGTAATGTGTAGCAAGGTGTGTATGACTGATACACCTGCTGGCGATAACCATAAAAAGGGAATAAAAGCCAAAGCGAATGACGGCGCATAAGGATAGTGGTCCTCCAATCTCTCCAGGGATCCTTTCAAATAGAGGTCTTGTTTAGAATATATGTGTTTTGCTGCGTTAAGGTAAATCTGTAAATCGGCTGGCACAACGGGGCCTTCTACATCTACCCATCCCGGCACGCCTCCCATAATGCCTGCTTCCGGAAATAACATCATTGCTAGAAATACGCCCTGCACCACTAATCGCAGCACTGTATAAATTACCGTGGTTATCAGCAATACACGGTAGATTTTTGAACTTTGCCAGAGTTGTTTGATTTCGTGTCTCATATTATGGAAAAAGGAATAAATAGCTATAGTCTATCGCGCTAATTATTAATGTCATAAATATAGCTAACCCTGTAGCGTTGATCAATGCGGTTTTCAAGGGTTTATTTTTTTGCCGGCGCAATCCGCTCATAAGAAGCGTGCCTATGAGTCCCAGTGCCAGACTGTGCAAAACAATCCCTAACCACGGTGATCCTCCCCCAGCGGCTAGTCCCTGCGCCAGGGCAATCCCTACGCCGGCTAATGCTCCCAACAGAGCATCGGTGTACCAGTTGCTCCAACGATTTTCCATGCTTAGATAGGCGGTGAAAAGCACCTCTAGTATACTAAATGTCACGATGTTGACCAGTGTAATCGACCACGGCTCGTGATACCCGCTGATGAGAGGTTCGGTGACGCGGATGAGCAGCGCGCCGGCAATTGCACTGACAAGGATGCATAGGACGGCGTCGCGCCGGCGATCTTTGGCCCATAACCAGATTGCCGCCACAAATAAAATCAACACGGGCGCGTTTTGTATAAACTCCCAAAAAATTGCTTGAATGAATGGCATTATTTTATTTACTCACCGCGCAACACACTCACGATTGAGAGTTTGCCAGCGCGTCGTCCTGGCAGATAACTCCCTGATATACTCACAATGATCATTAATATCGGAAGCGCCAATATATACAGTGGATTAAACTGCGTCTCTACCGTGCCAAAGCCGTAAGTTTTTGCCAACATTGTGAGTAAACTCTCGGTAAATGCCCATCCGAGAGGAATACCTACAATGGACGCTAAAAATCCCAAAACACCGGCAGTTGTGTTGACCATTGTTATGACTTGTGCCGGCGTAAATCCGATTGTTTTTAAAACACCGATTGCACGTAATTTTTCCTGTACTGTCAGTAACGAAGTATTAAACACATTAACTAAAGCTATACTAATTAGAATACCGGATAGTACGAAAAGTGCAAGTTGCAGGTAAACAACCACGCCGGGGATGGCTTGTCCCGCTAAGGTTAAGTTTAAATCGGACTCGGGTTTAGGCTCTAGATACTGTTTTAAAAGCGCCGTATTGGTATCGGGAGCAAGTTTCAAATAGTAAAGCGTGGGACTATCTCCCTCAAGTAACCGTGATAGTGTAGAAAAGTGAACGATCAACATTTGCCCGACATTGACCGGTTCTGTATATGCGCCGACAATGCGCCACGTGATGGGATGGTGATGTTGGTCCTTTAAAATGACCTCTATCTCATCCCCTACCTGTAAACCTAATCCATCGAGTAACCCTTGTCCAGCCATTGCTTCATAGGTTGTAGGATGTGGAAGTCGCCCTTCAAGCATTCTAAATGGAAAAGCTGCCAAGTCTCCCTCGACTGCGCGGACCTGGAATGTTTCACCTGATAGTGTCTCAACGTCGACACGATACTCACTATAAAAAGCTTCTACACCGGGCGCTTGTGTTAAAAGGTGTTGTACTTTGTTGTCGCTGGTTATGCTACGTGTGACAAAGGCATCATAAGCTATCCCTAGCAGACGCGGATTAGCTTTGTAAGTTTCTAGTGTCTCGTTTAGGAGCAGCCCAAAGACAATGCCGATAACACCTAAGACTAGATTTAACCCCGTAACCAACGAACGGAATGGTTTAGCAAAGACATCGCTTAAGCCTAAGACAAGGGGGATGGGAAATCTTAACCTTACAGCTAACCTGGACACCCAACTTCCTCTTTGTGTGGGAGCTTCGGCGCCGGTAGCGATTGCTTTGATAATATTGGCTTTTGCCGCGCGTTGCGCCGATTGCCACGTTGCCAACACAATGATGCTCGGCACACTGCTGATGACTGCCAAGATAATAAGGGGATTCAGGGGTGGGCGAAAGGTTGTACTTAATGACGAGGCGATGTTCTTTAGCGGTAACGGGGATAAAAGGATGCCTAACCCCAGGCCGGCGGGACATCCGATCAACCCCAAAATGAGATATTGCCCCATATAAAGCCATAGAATTTGTGCCTTTGTGAAGCCTATCGCTTTGAGAATACCAACCTGCCGGAACTGTGACAATACGAATGAACTGATGCTGCTGACGATGACGAGTACAGTTCCAAAAATAGCAAAGAGACTGAACGCACCCAGCAGGATGAAGTTTAGCCGCCCCCCAAAGTTCGCTGAGCGTTTGACATCTCGCCAGTCTGTATGTGTCTGTATCGCATCTGGTTGTAGTATGGCCTCAATCTGCGTTAGAACTTCATCTACGGCGTCTGGATTGGCGAGACGGACCCCTAATGACCATTTCCAAGTGGTCTCGTCAGGATACAGATCGCGAAAGAGGGTTTCATTGATGTAGAGATAGGGGGGGTGCGTATTGCGATACGTATCCCACGTGGGGTTGTATGCTAATCCAATGATGGGAAAAGTCTCTTTTTTACCGTCTTGCCGGGTAATTTGTATGTTGTCTCCAACTGAAAGATCGTACAAATCGAATAAGTCGCGGCTTGCCAGAACTTCGGACTGATCACGTAAATAGCGACCCTCCTGGATGAGCAACCGATTCACATCAGGCTGTTCCAGGGGGGTAAGTCTGATGCTGACCCATACTCGTGTATCATGAATCTGGACCCGGCTTCTGACGCTATATTGCATTCCCGTAGAAGCTGCTACCTCTGGGAATGCTTCGATCCGTTCAACGTCGCGGCGTCTGATTTTATCACGGTCGAAATCAAGCCATAGATGTGCACCATTCAGTGCAGTGAAGGAGCGGTCGTAAGGTTCACTCAAATTTAACAATGTCGCCAAAGCCAATGTCAACAATGTGGTCGCTGATATAATGGTTATCAGCGTTAGGAGTGAAATCAGGAGTCGTCCTGTCACGTCGGCCTTGATTTTTTGCCAAACTGCAATCATATTTGTAACTTGTAATGTGTGATCCGTGATGCCTGATTTGTGATTTTCAATGCTATGTTTCTGTCAGCGCGATCATATATTGGGCAATGCGCTGTACATTGTTGCCCGGCATTTGTTCGACCAAACGCCCGTCGTGGATGAAGATAACTTGTTTTGCATTGGCCGCCGCCGCTGCGTCATGCGTCACCATCAGAATGGTTTGCCCTTGTGCGTTGAATTCCTGTAGAATGTTTAATACTTCCCTGCCACTTGTACTATCCAGATTCCCGGTGGGTTCATCTGCCAGGAGTAGAGTGGGCGTGTTAATGAGTGCGCGCGCAATTGCCACCCGTTGTTGTTGTCCTCCTGACAGTTCCCAGGGATGTTTTTGTGCCTGGTCTAGAATTCCCAATCGCTCCATCAGTGAGGTGGCTCGGTGACGCGTGGCCTTTCTATCTTGTCTATTTTGCAATAGAGCGGGCAATTCTATGTTTGCCTGGATGGTCAAATTATCAATCAAGTTAAAGAATTGAAAGATGAAGCCGATATGCGCGCGCCGAAATTTAGCGAGCGCAGTCTCATTCATCTTATTGAGTATAACACCTTTTACCGTTACCAGACCGGTTGATGGGCGGTCAAGCCCTCCCATCAGATGCAATAACGTGGATTTCCCACTGCCCGAAGGTCCCATAATCGCTACGAAGTCGCCGGCTTGGATATCAAGCGAGACGTCTTTGAGAGCCTCAAATGTGATGTCGCCGGTTCTGTAGACTTTTTTTAAGTTTTTGATTTCGACTAATACACTCATAATGGTGAATAGCGGATAGCGAATTACGAATCAGAAATTTGCCGATGGTAAAACTAAGACAGAACGTAGCATGAACGGGTAAATACGCGCTTGAAGCCACTGATGCGCAGGAATCGCTCAAACATAGCGCCGGCTGTGGTTTGCAAGAGCGCCTTATCAATACCATGACGTTGCCCCTGGTGTAAGACTTGGTAGGAGAGGCTGGCTAATACGCGATGTCCACGCCGTACCGGTAAGATGCCCGCACTACCTACAATGGCCAATTCATTTTGATAGCAGAGTAAAGAACAGACACCCACGGCTTGTTCTTCCATATAGGCGATATAGTGATATACGTTGGGGAGACCGATAGAGGGTGTTAATAGTTGAGCCATATAGGGTGCGTAGTCCAGGGGCATATCGAAAGATTGTAGAAATATTTCTGCGAAAGTTAACGCCGCACTTTTGTCAATCTGTTCGACCCTAACATCTGACGCGGGTTTTCCCAGGGCGAAATCGCGGGCGTGGGATAAAAGCAGCCAGGCCTCCGTTTCATCGTTACGGATGAATCCTCGCTGGTATAACCGCTCTGGCAAATCGGCAGGCGTGCAGGCAGGTGAAAGAAAGATCGTAGTGGGCAAATCTTGGGCTTGATAGTAGGCAATAATTTCATCAAGGAGTGCGTCAATGGTGGTTGGAGTCGCACGCAATAAACAGGCGTGATTTAAATCCGGCGTGGGGAAGACTGGAATGCGGTTAAGGATAACGTCGGGTCGCAAGATTAAATCCAGATCTGGCGTAGCCTGCGCCGTGGCTTTCATCGCGGCGTAATTCGCCCATTCTAGCTCTGTGATATAGTCGTGTGTAAATTCCATATTAATCTTATCTCCTATCACGTCTCACATAAGTATACAATCCCGCCGTCCAGGCTAGAATGTCGGTCAGTTGCCAGAAAATATCGGCAGTGCCGGCGCGGATATCCAGTGAAATCGTTCGCTTACTAAAATTGAGCCAGTTTGCAATGCCATAAGTGATCATACCTAAGGTGAGTAGACCTAGTGTGTGTTTTATGTGATCTTTAGGACATGCTTTCCATGTTGATGCGGCTGCATAGATAAGAGGGATGTCCAACACCGGGTAAAGGGCAATTCCTGCAAAGTAAAAAAAGGAATATCCTGTAGACAGCATGGCAGGGCGGAGAAGCAGCATCCAGACGATAGCGGCTGTGCTGCATGTAAGGAGTCCCCAGGTTCCCCAATGTCTCCTTACCTTTGGGGGTAAGTATAATCTGAAGGCCAGGAAGATTAGCAGATAACGGGTCAGATAAAAACTATCCACCCAACTGAGCGTGGGGACTCCTCCCTCTATCATTATATCATAAACGCCCCAGGCGATGTTGCCGAGTTGATTCACTAACCATCCTAGAGCCAACCAGCGCCAGAATGTCTGGGTATCAGGATTGTGTTGCGCCAACCACACAAATAGGGCGATGATCGAGAAGTTGAATAGTAGGGAAGCACCATAACTAATTAACAGTTGTTGTTCAGCCGGGATAACGAAGGGCGCGATGCGGCTGAGGATGATGAAAGTACTTCCTACGATCACCAGGGTAACAGCGGTAGCTCGCATGCGTGTGGTCTTACACTTATTTTCCATCGGTACCTACTGTCCTAGCGCGAAATGGATAGCGCAGGAATATCAGGAAACCGAGGAATAACAATGTCCCGCCTACGATCCCGGACATCCGTACTCCCAACGGGCCGTGAGGATCGGTATGGCTGCGTCCCAGGAGCAGCAGCCACGACCAGACCGCTGCTGCCAGCCCGTTGGTGGTTTGGCCGAGCAGCCCCCAAATACCATAATATAGCCCTTCACGGCGTTGCCCCGTCATTTTTGCGTCGTAATCAACGATCTCTGCGCCGAAAGTGGGAGGGAGCATCGTGATTCCGGATAGGGTAACGGCCTGGAGGGTAACCCACAGAATTCCTTGTGTCTTGAGAGGCAACGGCAACCCATCCCCGATTAACATACTGCCGGGAAGCACCAGTGCCGAGGCCAGTAGTGAACCGGCGAAGACATACCATTTACCGAAGTGATTGGCGAGCCACATTACCAGCGGATAACAGAGTAATGTGGCCAAAACAGCAGGGATATAGAAAGCCCAGGTATCGACCTGGCTGAGCAAGCAAATTTCAGTGGCAAGATAAGGAATGGCAGACATGACTAGGGTGGTGATCCCCCAGTAACACAATCCTGTGACCGTCATAATCAGGAAGGGGCGATTGTTTAATAATACCCGGCCTGTTTCGTGGAAGTTTGGGCGAAGTGTCATTGCAACCGGCGATTGGGGTGGCTCGTGAAGTATAAGGAAGGGAAGGTAAAATGCCGGCAGGGAACCTGCGGCATAACTCAACGCCATAATCATATATCCATATTTTTCAATAACCATGCCCGCGAAACCGCTGATAATAGTTCCAAATAGCAGAAAGCTGGAAGCCCAGGCCGATATGCGCACACGGTGTTGATCGGTTCGGGCCAGTTCGGGCAACAAGGCAGTGTAGGGAATCTGATTGAGGCTATAAAAAAAATTATAGAGAATAAGTATCAACGCCAGATAAATCAAATTTTTGATGGATTCTCCTGGTACAGGAGGGGTCCAGAGCAAAATAAACAAGATTAGCATAGGTAACGCTGCTCCGAACATCAACGGCAATCGCCGGCCCCACCGGGTGTGCAAGTGGTCGGATATATATCCAATAGGAAGTGCGATGATAGCGTTCAATGCTCCTGCAATGAACATAACAACGCCGAATAGAGCTACCGGCACGCGCGTAGTTCCTTCCGGTGGCAAATAGAAGTAGGAGAGCCACCAACTCAGGATGGACCACAGTGTAGATCCGCCCAGGTTAATCAGTGCATAGGCTATATCCACTCCTACGGATGGGGAACGGTAAGCCATGTTCGGCGTTTCATTTTTTGCCATAAGTAGATTTACAGGTGATTATTTGCATTATATAATAACATTAACTTGATTATAACCCTATACTAAGTAGCATACAAGTACCCTAAAAGGGTAGCATATTTCAAGCGCGTTTGCGCCTTTGGGAATTTGCTGGCCAGGCGGGTTGATAAGGTTTTATGGTTTATGGAGTGATAATAATGGTATTGGATACAGTTCCTGCAAATGCCACAAACTCAGTCCGCATTTTGATAGTCGAAGACGATTATTTGATTATCAGAAGCCTGCAATGGTTGCTTCAAGTTGCGGGATATGAAGTTGCCGGTGTCGCCGTTTCGGGCACGGAAGCGATAGAACAGGCAGCGCTTTTATACCCCGATTTGATTTTGATGGATATTCGACTGAAGGGGGATATGGATGGTATTGAAACGGTGGCGCGAATCCAAGAACGGCAGGATGTTCCTGTTATTTATTTGACGGGACAGGCTGACGAAGACACGCTGCAGCGGGCCAAAATCACGGCGCCGTTTGGATATTTGTTGAAGCCGGTTGGAAGCGACGAACTCCACCGCGCGATTGAAATTGCGTTGCACAAGCACGCGCTGGAGGGACAACTTAAGGAGAGCGAGCGTCGTTATCGCGCGTTATTTGAGGGGATCCCTATTGGATTGTATCAAACCACGGTAGCGGGAGAAATCTTGAATGTGAATCCTGCTTTGGTGGCGATGTTGGGATACCCCGATCGTGCATCCTTACTGGCACAACATGTTAGGGACATTTATGTTGATTTTGACGTTCGGCAGTACTGGCAAGCAATTTTGGAGGCCAACCGGATCGTTTATGGATTTGATGTGCAGTGGAGGAGATATGATGGGAGTGTGATTTGGGTCCGGGAGACATCACATGTGATTTGTGATGCCGAGGGACGGATTATAGGATATGAAGGTAGCGTCGAGGATATCACTGCGCGTAGACAAGCCGAGGAAACCCAATCACTGTTAGCCGCAATTGTGGCCTCTTCGGATGATGCGATTATTGGCAAAGCATTGGATGGCACGATCCGGAGTTGGAATGTGGGAGCGGAGCGTATTTATGGGTACCGAGCTGAAGATGTCATTGGGCAATCTATCACTATCTTGTTGCCGCCGGATCGTATAGGGGAGGTGGATGAAATTCTGGATAAGATTGCGCGTGGAGAGCATATTGATCATTTTGAGACGGAGCGGATTACTAAGGACCGGCGACGTATCTTTATTTCTCTGACAGTTTCCCCTATTCAGGATAGTACTGGCAAAGTAAGCGGCGCCTCTGTTATCGCGCGGGATATTACAAGACGGCGTGCAACGGCAATAGCTTTGCAGCAGGAGCGGGATTTTGCGGAAAGTTTGATTGACACGGCCCAGACAATTATATTGGTACTTGATCTTCAAGGACGTATCGTGCGTTTTAATCCTTATATGGAAGACTTATCGGGCTACCGGTTGGAGGAAGTGCAGGGCAAAGATTGGTTTGACGCGTTCCTGCCGGGAAACAATCACGTGCATATTCGTGCCTTGTTTCAAAATGCGATTATTAATATTCAGACTCGAGGTAATGTTAATCCTATCATCTGTAAGGATGGAAGTGAGCGGCTGATTGAGTGGTATGATAGGACGCTCAAAGATACGACAGGACGGGTCACAGGATTGTTGGCGATTGGACAAGATGTAACGGAACGTTACCATGCTGCGGAGGTGTTACGCCGCAGTGAGGAGCGTTACCGCTGGATGTTTCAGGCAGCTTCAGTCTCTTTATGGGAGCAGGATATTAGCGAGCTGAGAGCCGCGTTGTCGGATTTGCGCCAGCAGGGCGTCACTAATATGCGCGTCTATCTGGCATTGCATCCAGAGTTCGTGCGTGAGGCTGTTAGTTTGATCAAGGTAGTGGACGTAAACCATAGGACACTCGACCTTTATGAAGCGCAGAGTAAAGAGGAATTGTTGGGCGCATTGGATAAGATTTCGGTAATGGAAGCACTACCACATTTCCAAGAGGAGATTTTGGCTATTGCCGGACAGGCGCGCCATTTTGAAATTGAATCTTCCGCCCGGACGTTACGTGGGAAGGTATTAGATGTGTTGGTCAAGATCACAATTCCCGGTATGGATTCAGGAACCGATTCTATGTTAGTTAGTATTACGAATATCACGGCGCAGAAAAACGCGGAACGCGCCTTGCAGAAGGCCCATGCCGAATTGGAGCAGCGTGTGGCGGATCGAACAGCGGCATTGGAAGCATCAAATCGCCAGTTGCAACATGAAATCTCCGAACGGGAATTGGCAGAGCAGACCCTGCGGCGTTATGCTGAGGAGCAGGCTGCTTTATATGCGGTGGCATCGGTTGCCTCTAGTTATCTCGAGCTTGAACCGTTACTTGAGGCTGCATTAGAGCAAGTGTTAGCTACATTACATGCCGACGCCGGTTGGATCGTATTACCTTCTTCTACCTTGCAGCGCCTTCCCCGTATGGCTATCTGGCGTGGGGTCTCTGAGCAGTTTGGAGAGTGCATTATGGAACAAGCCATGCGGGCAGATTCTGTTTGTGCTGCGTTGTGTATGGGGAATTTGCAGGCATCTCCGTCGCTTATTACATGTTGTCCCTATTGGTCCCATGACGAACTGGTGAAAGCTAACCTGCACAGCTATGTCGGAATTCCTTTAAGTGTGGGGTATAGGGTGTTGGGGGTTATGGATGTTGCCTGGCAATCCCCAGATATCACTTTTGAGCATGAAGATAGTTTGCTCATTACTATTGGGCGTCAAGTGGGATTGGCATTACAAAATGCACAGCTCTATCAAGCCGCGCGGCAACTTGACCGTTTGGAAACAGTAAATGCGATTGGCACGGCTGTGGTGTCTTCATTGGAACAGGACACGGTGTTACATCAGGTCTTGGAATTGACATGTCACGCGCTCGATGTGGAAGAAGGATCGATCTTGTTGTTAGATGAGGCGACGGAAACATTGTATTTTGTGCAAACTCTATCAAGAATAGATGCAGAATTACGCATGCACCGGTTGGCATTGGGACAGGGGATTGCCGGCTGGGTAGCACAACAGCGAGAAGTTGCGTGTGTTAATGACGTGCGTGCAGACTCTCGTTGGTTGCAGGAGATAGATAAGGATACAGGTTTTGAGACACGCTCACTTTTGTGCGCCCCGTTAGTGTATCGTCATAAAGTGATCGGTGTCATTGAGATGGTGAATAAGCGGCACGGTGGTTTTGTGGATGAGGATGTGAGTTTGCTGGAGGCTATTGCCTCTATCGCAGCAGTTGCACTGGAAAATGCACGTTTGTTTGCCGATGCGCGCGCGCATGCACAAGAATCCCGAACTCTATATGAATTAGGGTTAACTTTGAGTTACTCCTTGGACCCCACATTGGTTATACGGGAAGCATTATCCCAAGTGCAAGCGTTGTTTCAGGCGCAGGGGGTGGTTTTAATGCGCAATGATGCGGCAAATGGTACATTGCACGTTGTTCATACATTATTTGAGCATGAGATGACAGATTTCCCAATTTCCCTGGTGCCTGATGACATTGCAGAGTGGTCTCTTAGCCAGCGGCAGGCTTTGAGGATTGATGACATCCAAAATGATCATCAGATGCATTTGGGAACCTCTTTTCTCCCTAAAAATGTGCGTGCTGTGATGAGTGTACCTTTGTTGCGGTTAGATCATGTTATCGGTGTCATTGTAGTGACTCATGACCAGCCACATGCTTATACTGATAACAGTTTACAGACTTTACAGGCGATAGCTGCGACCCTGGCAATCACGTTGGAGAATGCACATCTTTATGATGAATTGAAACAGACCTTGCGTGAGCGGGAAGCGGCGCAGGCACAATTAATCCAGGCAGAAAAAATGTCAGCGTTGGGACGATTGGCAGCCTCTATTGCACATGAGATCAATAATCCACTCCAGGCGGTTTTAGGGTGTATGATGTTGAGCCAGGAAGAACTTTATGGACAGATGCGTCGTGAAAAGTTGGAGCGTCATTTGGCTGTGGCTGTGGCTGAGGTAAAACGGGTCTCCGATATTGTGCATCGGATGCACGATTTTTACCGTCAAGCGCGCTCAAAGTTACAATTTACTGATGTCAACGAGGTGCTAGATAGCGTGATTACGCTCAGTAGCAAACAATTGCAGCATAGTAAGGTGCAAGTAGTGTGTGATTATATGGAGGAATTGCCTGTAATTGAATCTAACCCAGATCATCTCAAGCAAGTTTTTCTGAATATGGTTTTAAATGCAATTGATGCAATGCCGGAGGGAGGTGTTTTGCAAATCAGGACGGTCATAAAACATTCTCCCAAGCTGTTTCCGGATCCGATAGTATACATCGTTTTCCAAGATACAGGTGTAGGAATGTCACCAGAGGTACAGGCGCATTTATTTGAACCGTTCTTTACGACTAAGGAACATGGGTCAGGGTTGGGATTATCTATAAGTTATGGTATTGTTGAGGCACACAATGGAAAGATTCTAGTGGAGAGTCAGGAAGGGAAGGGCGCCACATTTACTGTTCTGTTGCCGCTTACACAACCTAAATAATTTGAAGAGTGTGGTTTTAAGTATGATGAGTTTAGATGCGAAAATCTTAGTTGTGGATGATGAGGCGAGTATCCGCTACTTTCTAACAGAGACACTTACGGATGCCGGTTATCAGGTTGTGTCTGTAGATAGCGGTGAAGCTGCTCTGTCAGCAAGTATGTCCCAGACATTTGATCTGGCATTGCTTGATTTGCGACTACCGGGGATAAGTGGTATCGAGACCTTACAGGCGATGCGCGAATGGTCACCGGATACTACGGTGATTGTATTAACGGCACATGCTTCCCTGGATACGGCCGTTGAGGCGTTACGGCATGGGGCACACGATTATCTATTTAAACCATGCGAACCGGCGCAGTTGCGCGAAAGTGTGCGTACCGGTTTGCTTAAACGGCAACGTGAGTTGCGACAGCAACTTGTGTTAGCACGTCTTGAGGATAGTTTGCATAACAATTTTGAGGATATTTTGGTAGCAGCGATTGGACAAGTGATGACATCGCCCGTTACAGCGGATAGATTTTCCGACAAATCTTCAAATTTGTTATGTCAGGGATCGGTTTGCGTGGATTTGGCCCAGCACACGATTACGGTTAAAGGGCGACCCGTAGAATTCAGTCCGATGGAATTTGATCTATTTGTCTATTTACTGCGTGAATCTCCCCGTGTGATTTCTCCCCAGGAACTTGCGCATAAAGTGTTAGGCTATGTAGGTGAACCCTGGGGAGTGAGCGATTTGATGCGCACCCATATTTATCGGATGCGCCAGAAATTAAAACATACGGTGACTGGGGAGAAATCGCTTGTTCGTACCGTGCGTGGGGTGGGATATACGCTGGATGTGTGAATAGTAAAACGTGAAACATGATGTGTGACAGGAAAGCGACTGGAAGAGGTCGCTTTTTTTGTTGTAGTTACTTGCACTTTATGTTTCACATTTTACGTCTTTACACCTGTGTGATACAGATGTCATAAAATTGTGACGGCACACCAGCATACTTTCGGCTACAATAAATCTATGTTGCGGCTTATTGACTTATAGGTTGAATGAAATATTTTCTGGAAGGAGGGAAAATATGACGGCCGCCAGGATTTTGGTTGTAGATGATGAACCAGGAGTGCGTTATTTTGTAACGGAATCCCTTAGCGATAATGACTATCAGGTGATGGCTGTAGAAGATGGCGAGTCTGCATTGGATCTGATTGCCTCCCAAAAATTTAATCTTGTGATACTTGATCTCCAAATGGGTGATGTAGGAGGTTTAGATGTATTGGCTGCCTTGCGTCAACAGTCGCCGGATACGGTCACGATTGTCCTGACTGCGCATGGATCGCTCGAAACTGCGATTGAAGCGCTGCGCCAGGGGGCGTATGATTATCTGCTTAAGCCATGCGATCCTGATGGATTGCGACAGAGTGTATTGCGTGGTTTAGATAAGTGGCGTTTGGAACAGCAGAAACGTGAGGGGATTAAACTGATATCTGATATTTCTCACCAATTACGCAATCCTTTGACGACAATTGGACTTAATCTTGAGTTGATGGAACGGGACCACGCTGTGGAGCGCGCGCATTATTTGGATGTTGTGAAGTATGAAGCGTTGCAAATGAAGGGTATTGTGGATAGTGTGCTTACGCTTTCGCGCTTAGGAGCGGAAAATGTGGTGGCGACGTTCGTACCGGAAGATATCAATTTGTTGGTGATGCAGGTGGTAGCGGCTTTTCAAGCTCAGGCTGAGGATAAGTGTCTGGAATTGGTATTTGCGCCGGGGGCAGATCTACCCCGTGTGCTTACCAGGCACGCTTATATGATACAGCTCGTTACGAATCTGGTGAGTAATGCGCTTAATTATACAGTGGAAGGGGGCGTTTTTCTCAGTACAACTTTTGATCGGGAACGTATTCAGGTATGTCTTGAGATCCGCGACACCGGTATTGGTATTTCGCCGGAAGATTTACCCCACTTATTTGAGCGGTTTTATCGCGGCCGCCAGGCTATTGAGGGGTATATTCCGGGTACCGGTTTGGGGTTGGCAATTGTCAAGGAAATTGTGGAACTGCATAAAGGAAACATTATGGTGGAAAGCCAGGTGGGGCAAGGAACCCTATTTCGCGTGTGGTTGCCGGCGATAGTGGAGCGAACCCCAGAGAAAAATTGAATGATTTTGTCACCCGCAGGATTCGCGTTAACCTTGCGAAGTTGGTTTGATAGTAGCATGTGATAGTAAGGTAAGATGATGGGATGACGCACGAAGTCACAGTTATTAATGTAAGCACAGAGATTGATATTGTCGCTGCGCGTGTGCAGTTACGAAATCTGGCCCGTGCTTTGGGCTTTGATACAATAGATCAGGCTCGAATCTCACTGGCGACTTCGTCGTTAGCTCACTTTTTGGATTTGGGAAGCAAGTTCTCGGGAGAAATTCGGCTTGTAGGTTGTAATGGGAGGGATGCCAAAGGGATAAAGGTGGTGTGTCTTGTCTATTGTGGTCATGCTGAGCGTAGCGCGGATTATGCCAATTCGCGTGATTTGGAGAAGGTACGTTGGATGGTGGATGAACTGGAAATAGAAGAGTTACCTTCCCAAGATGTTCAGGTGGCTCTGCTTAAGTGGATGGCGCGATAAACTCCCTTTGCTAGTACCAGTCTTTAACTGTAACATTCAATTCTACTAATGCGCGGGCCGCGGTGGCCAGTTGTTCTGGATTGCCACTGGTATAGAAACGGTGTTGGGGTTTTCGTGTAGAGGACACGAGCAACTTATGATGGGCGAGTACCCGGCGCACCTGGCGCGCGACAGCCGGCGCGGGATCGATGAGGGTAATGTTTGGCCCTATGATCTCTTGAATGGTTTGACTTAAAAAGGGATAATGGGTACAGCCTAATACGAGATGATCTATGTTAGCCTCCAGCATCGGTAGCAGGTATTGACGCAACAGCGCGCGGGTTTCCAATGTATCCAATGCCCCTGTTTCAACTGCTGTAACCAGGCCAGGACAGGGCTGGATATGGATTTTCACGTTGTTGGCAAAGCGAACAGCCAGTTGTTGAAACAGGTCCCCCTGGAATGTGCCGGGAGTGGCGATCACACCAATGATGCCGGTCTGTGTGTGTTCTGCCGCCGGCTTGAGAGCTGGTTCCATCCCCACGAAAGGGACTTCCGGGAAGGTCTCGCGCAAGTAATGGAGGGCCGCGCCGGAGGCGGTATTGCAGGCGACGACGATAAGTTTTGCTCCCTGTGTTAACAGAAAGTGTGTAATATCTTCTGTGAATTGCCGTACTTCTGCCAACGGGCGCGGTCCATAGGGGAGATGAGCCTGGTCAGCAACGTAGAGGGTGTCCTCATTGGGCAGTTCGCGTGTGATTTCCCGCCATACTGATAGTCCTCCAACGCCGGAATCGAAGACCCCAATACTCCCTCGCTCCCCTATTTTCTCGCTCCCCGGCTCTTCTGTTTCTTTTTCACTCCACTGGTGTGAGTGTGTATTCATACGTTGCGGTTTCGGTTGTGACTGGGGCAATAGCTGAGACGGTAATGATCGCGCGGTCTGTGCTACGGTTTAAAGGTAATGTCCATTCTCCTGTGGCGGTATCTAACATAATAAGCCGTTCGACGGTCGGCGTATCGCTAAATATCACAGCTTGCACAATCCATTCCTGGGGGATGATATTGGCGTGGCGCAGGAACCCTTCGGCAATCCAATCTCCCTTATCGCTTTCTATATCGTCGCTAAGGATGACTTGTCCATTTGCTATGACTTCAACATCATCAATGGCGAATCCTGATTGGTTCACGGCGGCATCGGTAATGTATTCAAAGCGCAGGGCAATTTCCTGACCCGCGTAAGGCGTCAGGTTTGCCTTTAGACTTTCCCAACCGTTGCTTTTACCGGTAAAGCCGCAGCCGAAACTGTTATTGTTGGGATTGTTCATTGTACATCCCAGGGTGTCATCGTCTAAGATTGTCCACTGGATTAGGGAAGATTTGTCGGGATCGTTCAGTGCCACTTCCAGGGGGGAGTTATCAAGGGTTGTTCCAACTACTAGATAAGCATAATCCCAATCTTCCTCAATATGATACCAGCTTGAGAATGTAAGTTCGGCTGTAGTATAACTGCGTAAGTCAATGATATGGGTCAAGCGCGCGTCGGACTCATCGTCGCGGTTAGACCACCAGAGATATTTACCGCTGTATGCATCGGTGTCCATCAATCGGCTCTGTGTGCTGCCCTGGAAGGTAAAGTGTACCGGCTTTTTACTTTTGACTTCGATATAGTCAATGCCGTATTGGTGAACAGTTGTACGCTCTTCCTCTGAGTTACTTCTGAGGGTGAAAGATTGATCTAGGTCTGGTTCACCAAAATCAATGGCACTGTATCCATAGTGTTCATTATCCAATAGGTTGGCAATGGTCCAGTCGGCAAAGAAATCTGTGTGGGTCATACCATGGTCTTGTAGTACCTCATCTACGCTTTCCATTCCGTTCGCGGGGTGTGCGACGAGTTCTTGTGTGGCAGTTTCTCCAAAGCGCTCCAGGAAATATTCCATAAACAGGTACGCGCCTCCATAGTTAGCCGAGGCATCTCCAGCACTACCCTCTGGCCAGGTGTTCAACTGTGTATCCGGATTGTTGAGGTAAGCGTAATGGCTGCCCCCGACATCATAATAGCCGCCGGGGTAGGCGCGATCATTCAAGGCCATGGCCAGCTCGGAACAGCCCTCATTGAGCCAGGTCTCTTCGTTGAGGTCATTATGCCAGTGGATCATGTGTTGGAATTCGTGGGCTAATACACCATTGTAGAAATCATCGCCTATAGTAATATTGCTCACGTTGATATAGAACATTTCCATCTCATTGGAATCTACTCGTACCGCTTGCACAGAGGAATCCGTACTGGAGAAATAGCCAGCAACAGTATTGCCTAAGTTACGGGCATGAAGGATACTTAAATGAGGGTCTCCATCTACACCAGGACTCCACTCAGAGCCAAAGAACTCGCGGTTGGTGGGATAAGTATGTTGTTCGAAAAGATCGGCAGCATCTTGAAGTTGTTTTTCATTGAAGTCGATGCCATCTTCCACCCACATATAAACATGTTCTGTTTTGTAATATAAGATCGCGTCAATTTCGAATTGGCGGTCATTGTCTACGTCAGAAACATTAAACCGCCGGCGTGTGCCTACACGATAATCGGGGTTGACCTCACCAACCACGCGTGGCGTATCAGGGGAGACCCCCATAAAGCGTACGGCTAACTCATGTTGATCGCGCTCTGGAATAATGGCTGCGTGTAGGGCATTCAGCGTCTCTGTTGAATCATCGGATAGGGGCGCAACCGTAGGTGGTGCAATCGGAGTGGGGGTAGTGAAAAATGAATGTTCACTATTATTCTCTGGATAGGGTGTTTCATTATAAGGGTCTACTGTTGGGATATAGGGTTCAGCGGTGCTACGGGCGACGATGAAAAACAATCCGCTTGCTCCGATGCAGCATGTACAAAGGGCCAATAGTACAACAATGATCAGTATGGTTCCTAAAATCCAAAGGCTTCGTTTCTCTTGCATCATTTTCTTTTCTCCGAATTAAAAAGAATTTAGATGAACACGAATTTCACGGATAAAGACAGAAAAAAAATCCGTGTTTATCCGTGTCCAAAATTCTTAAAGCTGTCCAGTTAGCAACTTGAGTTCATAATAACCAAAATTATACGGCATAAAGGGAGATAATGCAAGGAGTTGTATATTAGACAGGGACGAAAAAGACGCTATAATTTGCCAGTCTTGGAAGTGGTTTGAAATTCATAGTTCATTTTTGGGGTGGTTCAGGTCACCTTTACCCTTTATGCCTTATTGAGCGTACAAGTGTAAAGGTAAAAAGCGAGGTTTCACAACTTTGGCACAACTATGTATTTTCCTAATTGTATGGGCGTTATATACTGCAACGGCAGCGCCTGGTACGATTTTCGGTGATCCTTCTGAATACCAATTTATCCCGGCTATATGGGGCATTGCGCATCCACCAGGATATGCGTTTTATACTTTGCTTGCCGGGATCTGGCAGCGTGTGGTGGCAGTTGGGAGTGTAGCATTTCGTACAAACGTGTTAGCCGGTGCTGCTGGCGCGTGGACTGTCAGTCGCGTGTTTGCCATTATAGTGCGAGTGGGACATGGTGAGAGTATGGCCACTACTCACAAGAACTTTTTCCGGTCATTGCCTGTATGGGGAGCGGCATGTTCTGCTGCTTTAGCGTTGGCAGTTGCCCCGGATATGTGGCAGCATAGTATTCACGCGAATGCACATATCGTGAGTGTAGCTATCACATCTACGCAACTGTGGGTGTTTGTGCGTTGGTGGCAGGGTGATGGCGACAGATGGCTTTTCGCATTGGCCTTTCTTTGTGGTATTGGGGTCACACATCATCCTATTACAGTGTGGGGACTGCCCGCTTATGCTGTCTTTATTTTGCTCAACCGTCCACAAATTTTCAAACAACCTAAAACGATTTTGTTCTTTGTCTTGTGTGGCTTTTTGGGTTTGCTACCCTGGCTGTATTTCCCTTTTCGCAGTCTGGATGCGCCTTTCGGCCCGACCGATATGCGCACCTGGCCCGGGTTTTTACGTCACGCGACTGCCCAGGGCTTACGTGTAAATCTGTTTCATTTTGGATGGGCTGAGCAGATTGATCGGTGGCGTGTCTTGTGGACTTTATTGCGGTTGCAATATCCCTGGCCTTTTTTGCTTGTGATGATAGTAGGGATAGTGATATTGGTGCGCCGTTGGCCCAAATTGGCAGTGTTATGGGGGCTATTTTTATTAGGACATTTGATATTCACACTCAATTCCGTGCAGGATGTAATGGCCTATATGCTACATCCATTTATGGCGTTGGCGTTCTTGGTCGGGGTGGGGGCCTTAGCCATATTGGAATTTTTGAACCGGATTTGTGACCATCGCCGGGCACAAATCTGTGTCATAATAGCTTCTATTCTACTATTAGGAATTCCGGTGGGCGTGGGCATATATACGTTTCCGCGTATCTCTCTGCGCGATTGGAATGACGCCGATCTATTTTTCGCGCGATTGGTGGCGCGCTTTGAGCAGCGAGATACCCGTGCCGCTTTCGTTTCGGATTGGGAACATTTGACGCCTTATTTCTATTATACTTATGTTGAGGATGTCCAGGTAGCTGAGGAGGATTTGCGTCATGTGTATGTGACCGGCGACTCTCCTTGGGCTGAGAGCGTCTTTGGAAATTTACCTCTAGGACCGGTTTATTTATCCAACTATCGTCGTGAAATTCGTGACCTGGGCTTTCGCTTGCGCCCTGAGGGGGACATGTGGCGGGTTTTAGAGCCGCCCGCAACCGAACCGGTTGCGCCCCAGTATCCGTTAGAGAACGTGTGGGCCGGGAATAGGGTAGAGCTAGTAGGCTATGATTTGCCTGTGACCTCAGTGCCACAGGGGGGAATTGTGCCCGTGATACTTTACGCGCGTGTGGTCGCGACACAGACCGGGATTTTGATGCCCTTTGCATTATTGGGAACAGTTGAGCAACGATGGACGACAGATAGTCGTTGCCTTACCCCGGAGTGGTTGCCGGGAGAGATTATTGTGGAACGATATGAGGTATATGTACCCTATACATTATCACCAGACATATATCCGCTCCAACTGGGGTATACTGATATGACGGAGACGGGAGTCGATCTCTTCTTTACAGATGGTCAAAGGCAGATAGTGTTAGGGGATATTGTTGTTACTCCCCATGCCACCGCTGCGCGTGAAGGCCGCGTGGTGAGCCGGGCATTAACCAATATTGGCAATGATGTGGCGCTTATGTCCGCGCGTGTTCATTCAGGATGGCAAACACGGACAGGAATATGGGATGCCCCATTATCCTTGCAGCCAGGGCAGCCTTTTCATTTGACATTGGACTGGCAGGTGTTGGCGCGTCCACGTACCAGCTACACTGTTTTCATTCATTTGATTGACGCTGGGGGTGTTCCCCGGTTGGGGCATGATTACACGCCGTTAGGGGGAGCGTTTCCTTCGTACTTGTGGTTCCCTAAGTGGTTGGAAGGGCAACGGGTCATTGATCCTTATCGGCTGACGTTGCCTGAAGACCTTCCTCCGGGACAATATTGGTTAGAAGTGGGCATGTATGAAATGGGAAGTGTGCGTCGTATTCCCCAGTTTAGTGTGAATGGCACAATGACAGGAGATAGATTTATTTTAGGTCCTGTTGTTGTTGAATAATTCAAGTTGTATAAGCTAGAGGAGGATGATATATGAATTGGATTTTAATTCCATGGATTGTTGCCTATACGATTTTATTAGGTATAGCAGCCTATTGGATTTATATGCTGGAGGGCCGGTTAAAGACTGTAGAAGAACGTTATCAACGGATTCTGTCTTTAGCGGAAGAGGGGGATCAGGTCACGATTGTAAATCTATTGTCCCGTTTGGATGAGCAGGAGCAACGTTTAAAACAATCAGAGATACAATTAGCTCAACTTGCACAGATTCAGCCCCATACATTACAGGGATACGGGGTGGTGCGCTATAATGCGTTTGCGGATGCGGGTGGAGAACAGAGCTTTTCGTTAGCATTAGTAGATGAATCTGGCAGTGGTGTTATGTTGTCTTCTTTACATGGTCGCGGGGAGACGCGTATTTATGCAAAACCTCTTGAAAAGTGGCGTTCTACCCATACTTTGAGTGCTGAAGAGCAACAATCGCTTGGGGCAGCACGTTTGATGGTAGAAGGAATCCCTGTCTAGGTTTGACAAACTGTTAACCCCGGTTATGATGTTTCTATTAAGTAGATAATTCACAAGGAGGAATTTATGTCATTCTTTGGTGGGAAAGGTAAAACAACTACTACTGCCTCACAGAAGGCACCCGTGATTACCCGAAGTCATTCAACCCAATTGCCAATTGAGTCAACGGTGGGTCCTAATACGTATGTAAAAGGAGATGTGCAAGGGGATGGTGGTCTACGTATTGATGGTATTGTTGAGGGCAATGTTGAGTTGACAGGCAACCTGGTTATTACAGAAAGTGCCAAAGTGTTAGCCGAAATTAAAGCTAACAATGTTTCTGTCGCTGGTGCTGTGCAAGGCAATATTACAGCGAACCGTGTTGAAATATTGGAAACCGGTCGTGTGTGGGGGGATATGACGGTTAAATCTCTCTTGGTGAATGAGGGGGCCTATTTCAGGGGGCAAACCTATATGCCTCAGGATTTACAGCCTCCACAATTGGAACCACCTAAGTCAAGAGGAACAGCAGCTCCATCTGCCCCAGAACTTCCTAAACCTCAGAGTGTGGTGGATGTAGAGCCAGAACCTCCGAAGATCGAGAAAAAGAAGTAATTTAAACTTTAGCCACCCACTTAATATTTGGATCAGGCTTATGTTTTTTTCTTGGATCAGCGAGGCGAGCTAACTCGCCTCGCTGTTTGTGTTGGATGGGTGTCTTTTATGGTGTGTGGCTTGATGTAACGTACTTGCAATAATTAGAATTTCACTACTGAGGTAGATGAGGCTAAAAGGGATAAGATCTGTTTGTTGGTATTGATGTGATAATCTCATTACCAAGAGAGCATAAATTCCGATAAGACATTCTCCTAATAAGGCCCGATCTAGTTTAATTCGGTAGTCGGTGTGATCCCATTTCCCTTTCTTCCCCTTCAATTGAAATTTGGGGGTGCGTTTAAACGTACCTCCCCAATGTGATAGCCCATCCAATATTGCTAAAGTTGAACTCCAGGTGATACCGAGACCGAGGAGCATTAGCACAGGATATGCCAGGATGCGGCGCGGCCAATTGGGACGGAGTGCTATTTGCCCCACCAGGTAGAGAAGTGGGGGGATAGTGGTTATCGTGCCCAATAATGCAACAAGTGTGGGTAAATGGGGATGAAAAAATATTGTGGGTAAGGTGAGCAGGAGCAAGATCAGAAACAAGGGTTGAGTCATATACCCGCTTAAGTGCAATAGAGCCATCGTTTTCTGGAAGATGTTAAGGCGAGGAGAACGCAAGATGGGTATGGCTAATTTACGTAGCACTTGTGTCGCACCTTTGGCCCAACGGTATTGTTGTTGTTTGAATGCGGCGACGAGGGGGGGTAATTCGGCAGGTGCGATGACATGGGGAAGATAGGCAATTTGCCATCCGGCAAGTTGGGCACGGTAGCTTATATCAAGGTCTTCGGCTACTGTGTCACTTTGCCACCCCCCGGCTTCGACAATAGCCTGGCGTCGCCAAACGCCGGCTGTGCCGTTGAAGTTCATTAGCAATCCTGAGCGATTGCGCGCGATATGTTCCACGGTGAAGTGCGCATCCAGCAATAATGCTTGGGCGCGGGTTACAGGGGAATATTCGGCGTTGAGATGTTCCCAGCGCGCTTGTACCATACCGAGCGTTGTGTTTTGTATCAGATAAGGGACAGTTTGCCGTAGAAAGTCCGGTTGTGGGCAAAAATCGGCATCGAAGATGGCAATAAAATCACTTTGGGTGTGTTGGAGGCCAATGGCGAGTGCCCCCGCTTTGTGACCGGTGGGATATTGGCGATGGAGTAGGTGAGCTGTATACCCTTGTGTTTGTAGCGATTGGATTTTTGCACGCGCGAGATCCGTCGTTTCGTCGGTTGAGTCGTCCAAAACCTGGATCTCTAATTGCCCGCGGGGCCAATCTAGGGCAGCGACTGCATCTAAAATGCGTTTAACCACATAGCGCTCGTTACATAGGGGAACTTGTACGGTTACCCTGGGAAATTCAGTCTCTGCCAGGTGTGGAAGTGCGGGGGGGGCATCCTGCCGGTGCCACAGATAAAGGATAATCAGGATAAGGATGTGGATGGCATAAAGGGCTAATCCGGCCAGGGCAGCAGTATAGATATAACTTAATCCATTTATCATAGTTAGTTTCTAATAAAATTATATGTATTTTCTGTGAGTTGGTAAATTTGTAAAACGCCATGCATACGGTTTGCGTTTTAAGAAAACGTATTCTTCACTTGGTCAGTATTATAGCAGCATTAACACTGTTATGGTTGCGTTTGTTTGAGGTTAGGTTTATCATAATTCTGATGTAACCTATCCCTTGACAGAACCAGGGAAGTCGGAGAAAATATATAATGGATTGCCGGAGGATACAATGAATGTTTTGGTCGAGTTTGCAGGAATGTCCAGGGTAATTACCCATGAAAAGCAGCTCGTTTTGATGTTGGAGGCAGGCACAACCTTCCGTGATGTAGTACGTATGCTCGGTGTACGTTACCCCGATTTGATAGGTCAGGTGATTTCCCCTGAAGGTGATACTTTGTATGCCTCGAATATGCTAAATCTTGACGGCAAGTTGATGGTTCGTTCTGAACAAATGGATGATGTGTTGGATGATGGTGCCCGTTTGACTATAATGTCTGTTTTGGCCGGAGGATAAAGGGGAAATTATTCTAACCCCCACTTTAGTTCTCAGTTACTTGTATTTCGTTTGTGAATCATTTTTTAAGGAGGCTCGTGATGTATGGTTACAGTGGCAAGATTTTGCACATTGATTTAACCCATCGAAAGAGCTGGGTTGAAAAGAAGCCAGAAGAATGGTACAAGATTTATATTGGTGGCGTTTCGATGGCAGCGCGTTTGTTATGGGAGAACATCAAGCCGGGATGTGAGCCCCTGTCTCCCGATAACCCTATCTGTATTGCTAATGGAATTTTTGCCGGAACGCCGGTTCCTGTGGGGGGTAAGTATGGACTGGCGTCTAAATCACCGTTGACCGGTTTTATGGGGGATAGCCTTTCCGGAAGTTGGTTCCCCGTCGCACTTAAGCGTACCGGCTGGGATGGTATTGTTATCCATGGGGCCAGTGAGCAATGGGTTAATGTCTTCATTGACGATGAACGGGTGATGTTCCGGGATGCGCGCAAGTTATTGGGTAAGGGTACCTTTGAGACGGAGGAAGCCATCCGCGAGGAACTTCTGGACGACCAAGTACGCTCTGCTACGATTGGACCTGCCGGTGAAAAGCTGGTGCGTTTTGCTAATGTTACTAATGACGGGCGGCAGGCTGGCCGCACGGGCCATGGTGCAGTATGGGGGTCGAAGAAGCTCAAGGCGTTGTCAGTGCGCGGTACTAGGGGCGTTACTGTCGCTGACCCAAAGACTTTGATGAAGCTTTCCTTTGATATCACTCAACAGGCGCAAGGTCCGTATACATCCAAATATCGTCTCTTGGGGACGGCGACCAATGTACTCAATATGAACAAGTTAGGGCTGTTACCGACGCGGAACTATCAGCAAGGTGTTTTTGAGATGGCCGAGCAGGTCAGCGGTGAATATCTCGAAGAACACTTTAAGGTGAAGAAGATTGCGTGCGCGCAGTGTCCCATTGCTTGTGAGCAGGTGTCGGCGGCTAAACAGGGTATGTATGCTGGCGCAATGACGGGCATTGAATATGAATGTCTCTATGCTAATGGGCCAAACCTGGGTATTGGCGATTTGAACGCGGTCATCAAATTGATTGACGTTGCGGATCGTGGGGGTGTGGACGCGATGAGCCAGGGGGTAACGCTTTCTTGGGCAATGGAATCATTTGAACGCGGTGTATTTAGAAAAGAAGATTTTAAGTGTGCCAAGTATCCCGATGGGTTTGAACCGAACTTCGGCAATGGCGAGGCTGCTGTCATATTGGCTGAAATGCTTCGTGACCGTGAGGGGATCGGTGATTTATTGGCCGAAGGGACGCGTGTTGCCAGCCGGCGTGTTGATGCAGAGCGCGGCACGGAATCCTATAAATGGGCGATGAACATCAAGGGTCTGGAAAATCCCGGTTACGATGCGCGCGGTCTCAAGACCTTTGCCGTGGGGCTGGCCGCAGGTACTCGCGGCGGTTGCCATAACCGTACTGCCGCTTATGACCCGGACATCCAAGGGGAAGTGGATCGCTTTAGCGTGGATGAAACGCGTGGCAGACTAGCTGCAAGTACGGAGGAGTATGCTGCTGTCTATGACACATTGCCATTGTGTAAGTTCATCCGCCGGTGTTTCACGGGAAAGGCGGATCGTGCTGGCGCGTGGCCGACAATTGCACAGCTTATCAATGCAACTACCGGTTGGAATTTCGATTATGACGCAGTAGATCTTATCGGTGTGCGGGCGCATACCATTAAGAAGGCATTCAATATTCGTGAGGGGTGGACACGCGCCGATGATCATCTACCATATCGTTGGCACCATGATCCATTGAAGGAAGGGGCTTCTGCCGGGCATGTAGTGACTGAGGAAGAACTGGAATATTTGAAGGATATCTACTATGAAGCTAAGGGATGGACGAAAGAGGGCTTGATTCCCAAGACGAAGTTGATTGAATTAGGAATGGATGACGTGGCAGAGGAAATTGGCGTTTAGAAGCCTTGTGAAACGTAAAATGTGTAATGTGTGATAGTTAGTTTTTTCACGTTTTATGCATTATGTTTCACGTATGACGTTTATGTGTAAAACCAGGAGTATGACATAATGGTAACTTCAACATCTAAGTATGCCTATATTGCGTGTGACGCGACGAAGTGTATTGGCTGCCAGTTGTGCGAGTATATCTGCTCGTTTACGAAAACGGGGGAATATAACACATATCGCAGCCGCATCCGCACGATTCGCGTAGACGAGATTTTAATTACGGCGGTGGCGTGTCGTACGTGTGAAGATGCACCTTGTGTGATTGCCTGTACCCGCGATGCGCTGACGCAGGATCCGGAAACTGGCATTATTAGTGTGGATGCCGAGCGCTGCGACGGTTGCGCCTGGTGCATTGAAGCCTGCGACTTTGGCGCGATCTCCATCAACCCGGCAACCAAGATGGCTGAAATGTGTGATCAATGCCAGGATGAAGAAGAGGGGCCACAGTGTGTGTTGTGGTGTCCAAAAGACGCGCTGGAATTGACGACGCCTGACCAACGTGCGCAGAAGGCGCGGAAAAAACTAATTCATGAAGAAGTACAGGGACCGCGATAATTTGAGGAGTTTGCATGGCTGATAACAACGAAAATAATGAAGAGCTTCGTATTGGTGTTTATGTCTGTCACTGTGGCTCGAATATTGGAAGTGTAGTGAATGTTCCTGATGTAGTGGAGTATGCTAAAACGCTGCCTAATGTGGTGGTAGCGAAGGAACATAAGTATATGTGCTCTGACCCCGGTCAGAGTATGATTAAACAAGATATCCGGCAATACAAACTCAACCGTTTGGTGGTAGGAGCATGTACAGTTTCGATGCATGAGCCGACCTTCCGCGCGGTGTTGGCCGATGAAGGTATCAATCCTTTTTTCTTTGAGATGGCGAATATTCGCGAACATTCATCGTGGGTTCACGCGCACGAAAAACCGGAGGCGACGCTCAAGGCGAAAGAGGTGGTTTCCTCAGCCGTAGCGAAGGTAAGCTTTGTGCGCCCGTTGGATATGTTTGAGGTGCCTGTGACGCGCAGCGCGCTTATTATAGGGGGAGGGATTGCTGGTATCAGTGCGGCATTAGATTTAGCTGATATGCATATTCCCACTACCCTGGTAGATAAATCGCCCTCTATCGGTGGGCGGATGGCGCAGCTTGATAAGACTTTTCCCACAATGGACTGTTCTATTTGTATTGAGGCTCCAAAGATGGTGGATGTGGGCAAGAGCAAGTATATTAACTTGATGACATACTCAGAGGTCAAAGAAGTTGAGGGGTACATTGGCAACTTCAAGGTCAAAGTGGAGCGTAAACCGCGTTATGTATTGGAAGATCGTTGTACGGGTTGCGGTTTGTGTGTCGATGTCTGTCCCATTTCTGTGCCTAACTTTGAATTCGAGGAGGGTCTTGGCCCGCGCAAAGCTATTTATGTTCCCTTGGTACAGGCCGTTCCGGCAATTTATACGATCGACCGCGATGCCTGTATTGAGTGTTTTAAGTGTGTTGAGGCGTGTGGTAGTTTGCAGGCCATCAGTTTTTTCCAGGAGCCGGAAATTGTTGAACTGGACATTGGTACGATCATCGTTGCTACAGGTCTGGATATGTGGGATCCTACACCATTAGAAGAGTATGGCTTTGGTCTCTTTGATAATGTTACAACGATGATGGAAATTGAACGGTTGCACTGCGCTGGTGGGCCAACGGTGGGAGAGTTTGTACGCCCTTCGGATGGTAAATTGCCTAAAACGCTTGGCTTAATTCAGTGTGTTGGCTCACGTGATAAGCGTTATAACGAATACTGTTCTGGTTTCTGCTGTATGTATACTATCAAGAATGCAATGTTACTGAAGTGGCTGTATCCGGAGATGGATATTACCATCTTCCGCATTGACATTCGCACACCGGGCAAGACTTATGAGGAGTTTTACGATCGCGCGCGGCAGGCGGGTATCCATTTTGTGCAGGGACGCCCCGCCGAAATTCAAGAGGACCCGGAGACCAAAAATCTTATTGTGTCTGTTCACAATGCCGCGTTGGACCGTCAGATGGCGTATGAGTTTGAGATGGTGGGACTGGCGACAGCGGCAATTCCGTCGGAAGGTGTGGTGGACTTAGCGCGCGTACTCACGGTCCCGCTTGATACCCACGGTTGGTTCTTGGAATCACATCCCAAGCTGAAGCCGATTGACTCCTCAACCGAGGGTATTTATTTGGCCGGGTCGGCGCAAGGGCCGAAGGATATTCCACAGAGCGTAGCTCAGGGGAGCGCGGCGGCTGGGCGTGCGGCGCGTGTTCTCAATGCCGGAAAGTGGGAAATTGATCCCATCGTGGCGTATGTTGACCCTACCCGCTGTCTCAATGCCAGTCCAAAGGGTAAATGTACCATGTGCGCTCAGGCATGCCCCTACGGCGCGGTTATCAATCAACCGGGCACAGGCAATCCGAGCCAAATTATCCCGGCCAAATGTCACGGTTGTGGCACATGTGTGGCAGAGTGTCCCGCCAACGCGATCACGCAGTATCACTTCACCGATGGGCAAATTCTGGCGCAGATACACGCGCTATTGGCCGACAAGCCAGAAGAGAAAGTACTTGCTTTTACTTGTCGCTGGTGCAGTGGTCTGGGGGCGGACAATGCAGGGGTGAGTCACTTCCAGTATCCGGCTAATACTCGCAACATTATGGTGATGTGCTCTGGGCGTGTAGATGCGGATTTCGTGATGGAAGCATTTAAACTGGGTGTGGGGGCAGTGTTAGTCTCTGGCTGTCATCCGCAGGATTGTCACTATATTACCGGGCGTAATAAAGCTGATGAGCGTATGGAACGCGTTGTACGGCAGTTAGAACGCATAGGTATGACGCCGGGCCGTTTCCGCACGGAGGAAGTCTCTGCTACTGAAGGTGCAAAATGGGCGCGTATTATGACCGAACTGAGTACAGTGGTCAAGGAGATGGGGCCGGAGGGTGTGAAGGCAGAAAACGAAAAGATGCGGCCACAATTGGAGCGTCAACTCCGTCGTATCCGCGAAGGGTTGGATGCGGCGAATGTGCTGGACATTTTCGAGGCGCGGTTGCAAGGAGTCAAGACTGAGACACAGCAGGCGTATGACCGGGGATTGGCACAATCCGTGGGAGGTGATGACTGATGGTTGGCGCGGAATTACATCCATTTTTAGTAGAAGTGATGGCGACACGCGGCGGGGCTAATGTTTTACAATGCTACCAGTGCGGTACTTGCTCTGGTTCATGTCCGGTGCTGGAAGAAATGACCCACGGCCCACGTCGCATCCTGTACATGATTCAGAATGGAATGGAGCAGGAAGTCCTATCTAGTCCCGATATCTGGCGTTGCGTTTCTTGCTATTCGTGTATGAATCGCTGTCCTCGCGACATTGAAATTACCGATTTGATGGCCGATCTCCGTCGCCTTGCTATTCAGAAAGGTTATGTTGAGGACAAAGAGGCTGTTTTCGGGCGAGCCTTTGCCGAAACGGTGGCGCATCATGGCCGGCTATTTGAACCGGAATTGTTGACACGTTATTATCTGCGTACCTGGGATGTCGTCAGTCTGATCGGGATGATCCCGTTAGGTTTGAAGATGTTGGTGAAGAACAAGTTGCCCTTTGTGCCGGAATCTATCCAGAACCCGGCAGACCTGGAAAAAGTTAAACTTATCCCGCCTGTGATTGAAGGTCAAGTGGATGTCGTGAATACTTTGGTTTCGTGGATGATCACAGTTTTGGGTTTCGTGGCAGCGTTGGGACTCTTGATTACGGGACAGGGTAGCCACACCTTTCATATCGCCCCAGGGGTCAGGGGAAAGAGAGAAGAGGAGGACATGTCATAATGGCCGAACTCAAGTATGCGTATTATCCAGGGTGTAGTCTGTTCTCCACGGCGAAAGAGTATGATGTGTCCCTACGCGCGGTGTTTGCGCATTTGGGGATTGTATTGCACGAACTTGAGGATTGGAGTTGCTGTGGCGCGGTACACGCGGATGTTAATAATGCGGACGCGGCATATACCTTACCGGGACGGAATCTTGCGTTGGCAGAGGCGCAGGGATTTTCGACGATTATTGCTCCATGCAGTGCGTGTTATAAAAATCTGCGGCGCGTCAGTAAAGCGGTCGCGGCAGACCGAGTGATGCGGAATGTTGTTAATGCCAGTTTGAGTGAAGGACTTGAACTCAAGGGGAACGTCACTGTTTTGCATCCGTTGTATGCGCTTTTAAGGGATTATGGATTGGATGCGATTAAAGCGCAGGTGGTGCGCCCACTTTCCGGCTTGAAGGTTGCCAGTTACTATGGCTGTATGCTCACGCGCCCCAGGGATGAATTTGATAGTACTGAACACCCTGTTGGATTGGAGCAGTTGATGGGCGTGTTGGGGGCGGAACTAATTGACTATCCAATGAAGGCGAAGTGTTGCGGGGGCGCGCTTGCGCTGTCGCATGGGGATGTGACTGCACGACTGACGGGTGACGTGTTGGTCTCGGCGAAGGCGCGAGGAGCGGAAGTGGTGACGTTGGCCTGCCCGATGTGCCATATGGCACTGGACATGTATCAGAGCAAAGCGGAGCAAGTGGTTGGCACCTCATTTGATCTGCCGGTGCTATTTTTTACACAGTTGTTGGGGTTGGCCTTGGGCATTGATCGCACTAGGCTAGATTTGGAACGGCATCTGGTTTCTACAGAGCCAGTGATAACTCGGGTCTTATGATACGTGGGGCTATGTAAGGAGATATAGGGTGAAACGTGGAACAACTTTAAAACATCGAACGGAAACGTCATTAGTCCTGGAACGCAAGATGGTTACGCATCACGATGTGTTGACGTGGGATTTGGAGCGTTGTGTGGGATGCCAGATCGGACCGAGGGTGTGCGCTAAAGAGGCCATCAGCCATATTGAGGGGAAAGTGGAAAATGGGCGGATGGTGACCAAGTTGCTGGTGGATGTAGACCCGGATAAGTGCGTGTTTTGTGGGATGTGTGTAGAGATGTGTCCACTGCACGCGATCACACTGACGCTTAACGGAGAACCTTACAATCCGGTGATTGAGTATGAATCCTTTCCTAAACTAAAGCATTTCAATCGCTTTAACAAGGATGATTTTGACTTCGATCTCAAGGAATTCGTAATAGATAATTGTCCGATGGGCGTTATCAGTTACGATGAAGAGAATGAGACAATGAAGGTGGATCAGCAACACTGCATTCGCTGCCGGCAGTGTGAGGTTGCCAGTAATGGCGCCTTCGAGGTTATGCAACCCTGGCAGGGCACAGTGTTGCTGCGCCGTGAGAAATGTATCGAGGGGTGTTTCGCCTGCGCGGATGTGTGCCCTACTCGCGCGTTGCATATCAACGATGAGGGGGAACTTGTCCACGCTGATTACTACTGTATCAAGTGTGGAGCCTGTATGCAGATATGTCCTATCAAGGCAGAATGGGAAGAATACGAAGTTCATTTTGAATCTCAGGGGGTGACCTGTACTCGAATGCACCAACGGTTGGTCAATGCCGATGAACTGCCTGTGCTGGTGGAACGCTGGCGTGTGAACCACACACCGGTCCAGAGTGCAGCCTGGCTGGAGGCTCTTGTCAAACTGGCGGATGACAAGGCCGGGCAAGTTGAAATTGACCGCAAGCGCGCCCTCAAGCGTAAGGACTTGATTGTCTCGCTCAAGGGTGGCAAGTCCCTCGCGCATGAGTGAGGTGTAAAGCGTAAAATGTAAGAGTTTTTACGTTTTACGTTTTGGATGGCTCGCCTGAAATAACCTGTTTTTTTACCACAGAGGCACAGAGGATACAAAGATTTTAAATTCCGAATTAATAAAGTTTTTGTTTTTATGGTGCAAAAGTTAATTTTATTAATTAGAATCTTAATTTTTCTCGGTGTTCTCAGTGTCTCAGTGGTGAACTGGCTTTTTTCAGAGAAGCCTTTGGATGGTTTTGTGCATGTTTTTAATATTATGATCTAGCGCGCAGGCGGAAAGGAGTCATTTTTATAGCCAAGTTCGGTAAGTTTATGTCTGGTGAATGATGTGCTTTATGGTATCCGGTTTTCCCATTAGACAAAGAAAGGAGTTCTTCGATGGAGAGAAGTAGATGGCGGGTTCTATGGAGTATCCTGTTGTTGTGTTTGGGGGGGCTTATCCCTATACCGGTGTTGGCTGAGGGTATACCTCCACTTGTTCTTCCTATAAGGCAGGCGGATGTACTACCTGTGTTCAACCACACACCCAGTCAGGCAACGGCGGCGTGTATTATTCCCTCAACTGCCTACGCTGCGATTTCGGTGGCTCTTGCCGATCCATCTTGTGATCCGATTATCGTTGGCGCCGGCACCTACATTGAGAACCTGGTTGTTGCGCGCCCGGTGACGATCCGGGGCGCGGATGCTGCCACGACTATCGTGGACGGTGGTGGTGTTAGTTCAGTTTTTGTGATCACGAATACTGCGGCTGTGACTCTGACCGGGTTGACAATCCAGAATGGAGTAGGGTTTTCTATTGTTACTGAGGTGTACTCTAATGGTATCCAGATTGGGGGTGGGGTGTGCAACTATAACGGAAGCCTGACAATCCAGGATAGTGTTATTTATAGTAATACAGGCTATTATGGCGGCGGTATGATCAACTATGGAACGGCGCGCATTGAAAATACAGCTATGCTGAGCAATACGGGTATTTACTATGGTGGTGCTATCCATAATGCAGGTACCAATTTAACTTTGAATAACAGCACGATTAGCTACAATAACACTCAATATGACGGCGGGGGTGTATATAACGTTAGTAACATGGCGATTAGTGGTAGCACGATCCGTCATAACACAGCTAACGATGATGGTGGTGGCATTGCAAACCAGCATGGTAACCTGATCGTAAATGACAGTACGATCAGCCATAATACTACCAGCAATGACTTGCAGTCCATGCATGGGGGCGGCGGTTTGAGTAACTTGGCTATTTCCGCGAACGCAGCCGTTGAACTGAATCGCACTGTTGTGATGAGCAACACGGTCGTTGACGGTCTTGGTGGTGGCGGCATCGCTAATCACGCCTCTGTCAATACTCTCGCGACAGTAACGTTGAACGATTGCCTGGTGCAGGGCAACGTCGCTAGTGGAAATAACTATATGTTGGGTTTTGGCGGTGGTATCAAGAATGGTGGTAATGATGCAGACATTCCCCCTACTGGCGTGGCTATGGCTGTAGTGACGTTGAACAACAGCACCATACGCGGCAACAAGGCCGTTAATGGCGCCGGCATCGGCAATGGTACACTGGTGTTAAAAGTTCCTGAGATGGCGATGATAACGCTGAATAACAGCACTGTCAATGATAATACCGCGGCGGTGTCTGCCGGCGGGACTATCACTCAGACCGGTAACGGCGGCGGCGTGTTCAACGTCAATGCTACTCTGTCAATTATCAATAGTACTATCAGCGGTAACAGTGCCCAGGGACAGCCCGTTCCTGCGACGCAGAGTGGGCTGGGCGGTGGCGTGGCTAATGCTTCGGGGGGTATCACCTCTACGGTGAGTTTTGTCAACGCCACGGTTGCTGGCAACACGGCGGTTGGCGGTGGCGGAATAGGGAATGCATATCTCGCATCTATGGCCGGCTATCCTCCAGCAGTTGTGACTTTCAAGGGAAGTATTATCGGCGGCAATCAAGATCTGTTCGGTGCAACTGGTTGTCTTAACTATCCAGGACAGGGTGTAGCGACCCTCTCGTCCCAGGGCTACAACCTGGAGGACAGCATTACTTGTGGTTTTTCCACTACTACGAATGACTTGGCCCCTGCTAATCCACTGCTGGGTCCGTTAGCTGATAATGGTGGCAGAACCGAGACGCACGCGCTGCTGGAAGGCAGTCCGGCCATTGACGCGTTTCCTACCTCTGCTTGCACTGTGTCCACCGATCAGCGTGGTTTGAATCGACCCCAAGGGGGGGCTTGTGACGTCGGTGCATACGAAAAGGCAGCCCCAACTCTGAGTGTTACCAAGACAGTTATGAGCGCGGCTGGCAGTATCGTTGATACTATTCCCAACGGTGATTTTGAGGACGGACGGGTGGAATGGGATGAATACTCGGCGCTCGGGTATAATCTGATTACCCACGCTGCCAACTTAGATGTGCCACCCCACAGTGATAGCTGGGCTACGTGGTTAGGGGGAGAAAATGACGAGGCGTCGTACATCGAACAGCAAGTCACGGTTCCCATCAGTGCCCCTTACTTGATTTATTGGCATTGGATCGGCTCCACCGATGGGTGCGGATATGATTACGGTTACGTAATCATTGACGAGACGGTGGTGGATAAATATGATTTGTGCGCCGATGAAAATACCGGCGGTTGGATACCCCATGTCATTAACCTAAGTGACTACGCCGGACAGTCAGTAAATCTGCTCATCGGTGCGGAAACTGATTTTTCGGAGATCAGCAATTTATTTATAGATGACGTTTTCTTCCGTGCGGACCCGGCGACCGATGTCCCGTTGGGTGGGGAGGTCTGGTATACCATTGTCATCCAAAACAGCGGCTCCCTCCCGGCCAGTGCTGTGATGGTGACCGATGTGCTGCCCTCCGGTGTGACTTTCGGGACAGGGATTATAACTGGATCGGCGGTTCTGCCCGCCCCTAATACACTGACGTGGGGGCCGTGGGATGTGGAGGCGGGTGATTGGTATACACTTCGCTTTAATGCCATTGTGGGTGATGATGAGGCATTCGCCGGACAGACGATTGTGAATACGGTGACGTACACCTCGGTTGATGCTGGCAGTGGATCGAACCAGGCCGTCTTTACGATTGTCAAGCCGTCACAGTATATGATTTACCTTCCGATGGTACTCAAAGCTCAGCCATCTCAGTTGAGATAATAGCGTAACTTCTTGGGAGGGGTAATGAAAGAATCCCGGCTTTTGTTAAAAGCCGGGATTCTTCGTTGTGGGAGTTTGTTAGGATTTCAGTAGGTGATTTTTCGTGGGAGTTGTTTGGCTTGCTCTATCCAATCTATTACCTGGGTTTCTGAAGGTGTCTGGCGAACCAGATGCTTTTCTTGATTGACCTCTACTAACTTCTGATGCAGGTTGCCCGGGTTGCGTTGGCCTAGTTCCGGGATAGTATCCACCCCTGCCACTTCCAGCAAATCTGCGTACTCACCCCCCACGCCCTTGATTCGGAAAAGATCAACGTGATTTACCCACCGCAAGATCAGTTTCGGAGAAATTCCCGTTTGTTCGGCAATGGTTTCGCGCCCTTGGGGAGATGCGCCTTTTTCTAGTAGTGCTTGTGTTGTTGAAATACCTGCTTCGATTAGTTTCCGCGCATAACTCTCACCGATACCTTCTACTTCTATCAAGTTTGTCATATCTAACTCCTTTTCCTTTATATGTTGTTTGACCCCACTGAAAAACTATAAAAAAGCCAGGTTTTCACACGTCAAACTAGAGCTAGGTGCCAGCTTTCCGCATGAACATTGAGGGTGGGAGGGTGTACCCGTAGCGCTTGAGTACTTCGTCACAGGTTGGCCGGACGCCTGTAGGCCCATGGTAACCGTAAATTTTCCCCTCAGGAGTATCTCCTTCATCGAAAAATTTGTAGATATCTTGCATCACGACAGTATCGCCCTCCATCCCCAGGATTTCAGTAATGTAGGTGGTTTTGCGGCTGCCGTCGCGCAACCGGGCAGCCTGGACAATGAGGTGGATAGCTGAGGCGATTTGCTTCCGCACGGTTATCAACGGCAGATCTGCGCCTGCCATGAGTACCAGCGTTTCCAGGCGGGAGATACAGTCACGGGGAGAGTTGGAGTGAATAGTGGTCATACTGCCATCATGACCGGTATTCATTGCCTGGAGCATATCAAGTGCTTCGCCGCTGCGGCACTCACCCACAACAATGCGCTCTGGACGCATCCGCAAGGCATTGACGACACAATCGCGGATGGTGACTTCGGTGGGACTGGTGGGGTTGGGCTTCTTGGTCTCTAAACGAACGACATTGCGTTGGCGTAGTTGGAGCTCCGCTGCATCTTCAATGGTCACAGTGCGTTCATCCTCAGGTATAAAGCCGGAAAGAATGTTGATCAAGGTGGTTTTTCCCGATCCCGTACCACCGGACACAATAATGTTACGGCGCGCTACGACCGCAGCTTCTAGGAACATTGCCATGTCCTCATTAAGAGATTTGAAATCTAATAGATTTTTGATGGTGAGTTTGTCTTTTGAAAACTTGCGGATGGTGATGTTGGGACCATCGATGGCACAGGGGCGAATGACTGAGTTGACGCGCGATCCATCTGGGAGACGGGCATCAATCAGGGGATGTTCTGAACTGGCAACGCGTCCCAAGGGGAGAACAATGCGCTTAACGATGCGTTCAACGTGATCGTCATCCAAAAATTTATATCCGGATTCGACTAAATGCCCTTTTTTTTCGATAAAGATAATGTAGGGACCGTTGACCATAATTTCGGTGATATCCTGGCGATTAATAAGGGGTTGGATGGGGCCAAAACCAAAGATTTCATTGAGTACGCCTTCGTAAAAGGTGTCCTTATCTACGTTGGCGGGCAGGCGAAAATTACCACTGCCGGTGAGTTGATCGAGGCTTTGGCGTGTCTTTTGCTCGCGCTCCGGTGTGCGCTCCAAGGGTAGGTCTAGCGAGAGGTTGGGAGCCAAGAGTTTCAGACGTAGGTTATCGGCTATTTGCAATTGCAGGCGCAACAAAGCTGCGCGATTGTCTGATATTGCGCCGCGTTGCCGGGGCGTGTCAGGAGGATCCTGTTCCAATGGAATTAGGAAATCGTCCCGTACTTCTTCTTTCTTGGGTTCGGGTTTGGGTGTAGCGGGGGCGGGTGTACTTTCCTCTTCTCGTGATGTGTCGCGTCTTCTGAAAAGTCCCATCGGCTTCTCCTTGTTAGTTATTGCTTTTAATGAAGCATTTTTACTCTGTTATGTAATATCCAAAAATGAAAAATGCTTTTAAAACCTCATTAGGGTTGTTGTCCCGAGTCATTATCTTAAGTATACTGTAGGCTATTAAGTTGACAAGGAACATTAAGCGGATTGGATGAGAGTTTGATAGATTTCCCAGGTGATGAATTCTCCCCCCGCAATTTCTTGTTCCATAACACGTTGGGCCTCGTCGAAGTGGACGGTAGCATACATCAGAGAAAAACACGCGCCATCCATAATTTCCTTATGCCAGACGTAACCGCCGTTTTCAAAGTTGTGTTCTAGATCGTGATGCCGGTCTGCGCGGACGCGCACAGGAGCACCACATTTGGAACATCGGACGTAGAAGTAAATGCCGTCTGGATCGCGGATTTCGCCATTGTTGGTACCCAATAGCGCAGTTTTGAGCTTTTCTATGAGCTTCATAGATTTCCTCCTGAGTTGGATAGGTAGCAGTGTAGCGCAACTTGGAAGCCCTGTCAACCAGGGCTTTATCGTTGGGTGTCCGTTACTTTTTCGCGTGGAAGACTACAAAAGTCTTACAAGTGGCCTTATCGATCAGTCTCTTCGTCGAACGGACATTGCTCGTCAACCAAGTGTCTGCTGAGACTTTTGTAGTCTGGGTTTATAGGCTTGTTCTTCCCAAACGTAGAGGGTATAATGATTATTAAAAAAGATGAATGGCCTAATAAGGGGCATAAGGCATGTCTGGATTTTATCAGTGTGCTTTGCGTGCTTCCGAAAAATATCCCTTAATTAAAATGTGATGATTAATTATGCATCTTTCGGTTGCTGTGAGTAAAATTAATAAATGGGCGGTTCCTCAAAGTGGGGATACGATGGAGATGATCGAACGTCCTCATGGAGGACTGTCGTTGGTGTTGGTCGATGGTCAAAGCTCTGGTCGAGGAGCAAAGGCAACAAGTATTTGGGTAGTGCGTAAGGTATTGACCGAGTTGGCAGAGGGCGTACGCGATGGCGCTGCCGCGCGGGCTGCGAATGATGTGTTGCACGCGTTGCGCGGGGGGAAGGTTTCTGCCACGCTGGTGATTATTTCGGTAGACTTGCATAGTCATTCGATGGTGCTGACTCGCTGTGGCAACGCGGCAGTGTATGTACGTAGGCCGGAGGATGGGCTGGCCTTTCTTGAGGGGGAAAGTCCTCCACTGGGCTTTTACCGGCACACCCGTCCCCAGGTGGATGAGTTACCTTTGGTTGAAGGGTTGATGGTGTGCGCGTTTACGGACGGTCTTGCGCACGCCGGCAGCCGTCATGGACATTCTTTGGATATTCCGGCGGTGATAGAGGATCTATGGGGGACTGAGTCTCAAGCGCAAGCATTGGCCGATGGACTGTTGGCACGCGCATTGGCGGCGGATGCGGGCCGTCCGGTAGATGATACCAGTATTGTGGTGTTGCATGTGCAGCCCGGTGACGAGATCGGGCCACGGCGACTGCTTGTCGAGATGCCAGTATCTACAGTGTGAGGTGGATAGGATTGCCGTTGATTGGCATTGTGGGGCCTTGTTCATCGGGAAAGTCTACGTTGGCGCGGGCGTTGCGAGCTGCCGGGTATCAGGTCAAAGAGATCCGTCAGGAGCATTGCGCGATGCCAGCGATGTGGAAGCGATTGACAAATCCTGATGTATTGATTTACCTAGACGTGAATATGCAGGTTGGGGCGCAGCGAGAGGGGTTAACACAGCCCTCTTCGTGGTGGGAAGAAGAGCGGGCTGTGCGTTTAGCTCACGCGCGCCGGCATTGTGATTTGTATGTAGATACATCGGAGCTTTCGCCAGGGGATGTTTTGACGCGAGTGAAGATGTTTTTGCGGCAAACTTTAGAAGTCTATTAACTAATAGGAGGTATAGTATGACAATACAACAACCAGAGCGACCGACAGGAAGTCAACCGCAGCGTACTAGGGATTCTGCTTCCCAGCGGGTTTCCAGGGGAATAGAACGTATCGATCGCGCGGAGCGGGCTGCGAGCGAATCTATCGCAGAGGCCAGTCTTACGTTGGAGATGTTGCGTACTGAGACCGATCGTGTACGCGGTTTGTTGGGTATGTTTGGATTCGGACGGCGGATCTTGGTGCCACCGGATGAAATCCACGTTGTGGTGGGGGATGGGCGGCATAGTTTGACCCCTTCCCGGAAAAGCCGAGTGTTTGGTCAGACGGCCGATCGCCCCTCAACCTATTGGTTGAATCCGCTGACCCAGGTTATCAAACTTAAGACAATTAGTTTTACTGTGCCTATCCGGGGAGCAAGTGATGAAGGGGTGCCGGCCCTGGACAGTAGTAAGGTGAGCTTCCGGCTGTGGGCGCACGCGGTAGCAAAACTCAACCCGGATAAGGCCGAGGTTGCGGCGCAACGCGTTGGATTGGATGCGACCAGCTTGATCAATACGATTACTGAGGTCGGGACAGCAGAGTTGGTAGCGGCGGCAGCCACGATGCCCCTGGAAGAAATTATTGCCTACCGGCAGAAGTTGGCCGAGATCGCGTTTCCTCAAGTGAATCAGATTCTCTCAGAGTTGGGCTATGATTTGGCCTTGTTGACTGTTACACGGTTGGATGGGATCGCTTATCAGAAACTCATTGCGCAGGCTGAGTCGCGTGTGTCTAAGGAAACTAGCATTGCGACTAATCGTGAACAGGTGGCTGAACTGCAGGATGATGAGTCCCGTCAACGTCAAGAGGCTGAGATTCGAGCAGAGACGGAGAAAAAGTTGGCGGCTGAACGGTTAGAGGCCGAGCGCGAGGTAGAAACAGCAACGTTGAACCAACAGGAAACACTGGCGGTGCGTCGGCACGAGGTGAATTTGCGGGAGGTTAACCGCAATAAAGAAGCAGCGCAGGCGGCTCACGAAGTGGAATTGGCGAAGGTGGGCTTAGCACGCCAGCAGCAAGAGGCAGAGGTTGAGCGCGATGCACAACTGGCACATTTGCAAGCTGAGCGCAGGGCAGAGTTGGCAGCGATGCAGCAGCAACGTGATGCCAAGATCGATATTGCTAAGACTGAAGCTGAGGCAGAACGTTTGGCATTGGAGCAGGTGCGCCAGATTGAGCGCGATGCGGAGCGCACAAAGGCGGAGGCACAGCGATTGGAGGCAGAGCAATTGGCGAAAGCTGAGCGCGCACGCAAGGTAGCGTTGGTAGAAGCAAAGCAACTTGCGGAGGCGATGCAAGTCGAGGCGGAGGCGGAGGCAAAATCCCTGCAAATTAAGGTGGATGCTGAAACCAAGTCTGAATTGGTGCGGGCCGAGTCAGACACGCGGGCCGAGTTGATCCGTGCTGAGGCTGAGGCTGACGCAACGGCGAAGCGCGCGCAGGCTGCGAAAATTCGTGCCGAGGCGACCCGTGCCGAAACGGCAGCGCCGGGCCTGGCAGAGACTGAGGTGGAGTCTGCGCGGGTGGAGGTCGCTGAGAAACAAGTGGCTGTGACCCGTGCTGAAGGGTTAGCAAGAGCTGAAGTTGCACAGGCTCAAGCTGTGGCCGAAGCCGAGCGAGTGCAGCGGCTTAAAGAAGTTGAAATCAACGCGCAGCGGCAGATGGTTGCGTTATATGATCAGGCGCCGGTGATGATCGAGTTGGAGAAACTACGCGCGCGGTTGGCACATGAGGAGAAGTTGACCGCGTTGCAGTTGGATGCTTACGCTAAAGCCCTTGAATCACTAGCCCCCAGTTTGCAGTTGCGCATTTATGGTAGTGGGGATCAGACTTCACGTATTATGACCGATATGATGCGCCTTGCGCAGGGGGTGCGATATTTGGGCGAAGAGATACCGGCGGTTGGACAGTTGGTGTCGCCGGTTATTGAGGGGCAAGAGAGCTTGTGGACGAAATTTAAGGCATTTGTGCCTTATCTCCAGGAGGCATTGGCGGATGTGAACCCTCGCGCATTTTCCGGCCTAAATTTGAAGGATTTGGCGGATCGGTTGTCCCCGGTAGTCGCCGGACGTGAAGATCTGGTTACAGCGTTGAACAATTTGCGCCATGATGTTAGTTTCCGCGTGGTAGGGAATCTACCGGTGGCGCCACTCTTCCGGCTTTTGGGGATCAATATGCCTGCCTTGTTAGGTGATGCGGTTCCGGTTACTATGATGGACGAGACAGAGGAAGAGGAAGGAGATGCGCCGGGAGAGAAACGGGTACTAGACGGTAATTGAAGTTCTTGACGGCGATTACGATTAATTGTTGATGAGTTATGACTATACCTGTACTGGCTTTTGTGGGACGTTCTGGATGCGGGAAGACGACATTGTTGGAGAAATTGCTCCCTTTATTGACAACGCGGGGATATCGTATTGCGATGGTGAAGCACACGTGGCACCCAGATTTAGAGACGGATGTATCTGGTACCGATACGCGGCGATTTTGGAATGTGGGGGCGACCCAAACAATTTTGATAACGCCTGATCGGGTGGTTTCTACTCGGCGGCACGAGGTTGAACCGCAACTTGAGACGATTTTGACGTGTGTAGAGGATGTGGATCTCATTTTAGTGGAGGGGTTTAAATCCAGCAATGTGCCTAAAGTCGAGGTGGTACGCGCAGCCCACAACCCGGAGCGAATTCCAGGGTTGCTGCATGTGGTAGTCCTCATCACTGATGTGCTTGATCTTGCGGATGAGATGCCAACGTTTGGATTCGAGGATATACCGGCCCTGGCTGATCACATAGAACAGATATTGCTGGCAAGATAATTTCTACCCACACCTTCCGGGATGCTATTGCGCGTATTGTGGCTTCCTGGAAGGTGTGGGTTATTTTCCTCCACTGACTTTCCCCGGTGAGGGTGTGTAGCTCACATAGAAGTCTGTGACGCAATTTCCTGTATCATAGTCAACTGGATAGCGTTTGAGGGTGGCATCCCAGGGAAAGGTGCTGTCGGGATCCATTTGAAATGGGATGATGTCAGCGCGTGGATCGCCACCCCAGGCGACGCTGTCTATAGGTGTGCCACCGGGTACAGTAAAGATGACTTCGTCCTGTATATTCCCTAATGCTACTCCAAAGCCTTCCCACGCGCCGGCGGGTAGCATATTGGGGACATTGACATCACAGTCTGTCCACTCGTATGTAGGATTGAACCCGTAGCAGGATGCGAATTCGGTTGCGCAAGCTGCAATGATAATCACCTGGTGTGGAAATAATTGGGCTTCTACAGGGAATAACAGGGTTCCATCTCCATAATCTTCCGCATTGAGTGCATCTCCTATTGTCCATTGGGTTAAGGATAGGATTTCACGCCCCGGATGGTAAATTTCAATCCATTCTTGGGTGCTATCTTCGCCGAGTGGATTGATCATAACCTCGGTGATGACGGGGTAAGTGATGGGAGGTTCGTAGGCACGGACGATGACCGGCAGGTAGAGTCGCTGTCTCATAGGTGGGTGTCCCTGTGCCCAATCGTGATCGAAGATGGTGATAAGGGCATCGTAGGCGGCGGGACTGGTAAATTGGATGGCGAGTTCGCGGTTAAGTTTGTTTGAAGTCTCAGTGCCGTTGATACTGCCCAGGTTGAGCCATTTTTCCGCGTTTCTTTGGATCAAGAAGAGCTTCGCGTGGATGCCCAATCCGGTGACATTGGCGAGACGACATGATAACCTCGGAAGATGAAGGTCTTTGAGGTACAAGCAGACGGCGGTGTTCCCGTTATTGTCGGTAGGATCATCATAGTAAGCATCTAGGAGCAAGCGCACTTCCACACCGCGTTGCGCTGCACGCGCTAGTGCTATAATCCTCGGATTGTAGGCCGGAGCATTAGATGGAGTAGTGGTGTCGGGATCCCCCCACATGAGCGTTTCGTTGAGTTGCATTACATCAACACGATCGCCAGCGGTGGTGGTGTTGATCAATCCCAACAGTGCATCTTGAGCGCGCAGACTGTGTTCTGGTGCGTGCATCAGTGTAATGTTCTGTGCTGTCACGATGACGGTGCCACTGAATGTGGCTGTGTAGGTGGTCCAGTCTATGGTAGGGATGGGGATGAAGTCCTCTGGTGGATCATAGAACTCGGAATAGGAAAAGACATCGGTGTGATGAGCCGGATCGCAATCCAGGTTAAAAAGGTGGATTAGATAGGCGATCACGTCCATATCATCAGTGACCAGGATGAATCCTCGGTGTCCCATAGTGCCGTTGGCTTTGAGATCGGAAGGCAATGAGCTTTCTCCAAAATTATCGGTGCTGATTAAGGCCAGACGATCATCAATAACCATAAACTTGGCGTGTTGGAATTGGTAACGGGCTGTTGCACCGCCCATCAAGATAACAGTACTTGTTGGGGGGTGGTGCAAATGTTGCGCAACCCAACGTTCTTCGTCATTCATTCCCCCGCTGGGATTGCTTTCTAACAATGCGGTGAAGATAACACCGGCCTGAAGGCGTGCATTGATGGTTTCGTACAGGGGAATACTGCTGATGGTATAGCCTTCAAAGAGGATCCGTTTGCGAGCGGTGGCGAGAGTTTGGTTGACCAGGGCTAGTGTCCCTTCCGGTGCAATGGCAAGGGTAACATTGGCAGTGTTGTTGAGTGTCAGTGGGGAGAATAGACTTTCCAGATCCCAGCCAGGGTAGCGTATTTTGCGCCCATTGATAGGATCGTCAGGGTCTTGTGCCCAATCGGTGGCGCGATGGGTATCGGTAACTGGGTATCCATTCGTAGCATTGAGTTTACGGTACAACACTTGTCCCCGGTTATCATAGCCAGGGTAAGGATGTGGGACAGCAGGCCCTTCCCACCCGGCTGCTGTGGTATTTTGACCGTAGACTAATGTATCGGCCAGTTGTCCTTGTGCATCCAGTAGGTAAGCACTTTCCCCGTTATCTGAGAAGCCGGGCCATTCGCCCGTAAGTAGAGGGACGGGACGGCCTTGTGTGGTGGCAGCCCAGTGGGGATCAAATCCCCAAATGGGTTGGAATCCGTCTGCAGTTTGTGCCAACCATAAGATTTTCCCGGCGGTGATTTCTGCGCCATCGGGGAAACAAACGCGGTTGGTGGACGTGAGGGCATCATCCAGACACCATCCTGTGAGTTGCGCTGGGTAAGAGCTGAGATTGATGATGGCGGCAGCTTCGCCACTGATACTCCCGTAATTCCCGGGTTGGAGGGCGTAGAGGCGCACGTTGGGTTGTACGGCGGTCGTCCATGTTGTTGTTACCTGGTTGCCAATTGCATCACGGGCCATTGCTGTATTCGTGAACACGGAAAGAGTTGTTTTATTCAGGGTTCCCACTAACGTGATTGTGCTGCGTGTACCTGGTGGCAGTGTGCTGACAGACCAGAGTTGTGTATGCGGATTGAGTTGGGTAAAAGGGTAGGGGGCTGTTTGTGTGACGAAGTGCAGTACATCGGGGAGTATGTCGGTGATACTAACCTCTGTAGCCGTGAGGGTTCCGGTATTATTGAGGGTTAAAGTATATGTAAGGGCAATATCCGGTGGTGCAACTTTGGGGCCGGTCTTGTGTAAATGTAGTTTTGGGGATCTGAGTTGCACCGATGTTGTCCATTGAGCTGTGTTATTATAGGAAGTGGCTTCTGTGACCACTGTGGTGGCAACGACAGTGTTGGTCAGCATGTTGGTGGCGGTTGGCAGCACAGTGACAGCGAGCAGGAGTATGGTGGGAGTTAGTTGAACAGGAAGCATGTTAATGTCCCATATAACCGTGTGGGGATCGGGGTGAGTAACGGTATAAGGGCTAGTTTGCATGAGGTAACGTGTGGCCTGCGGCATTGTGTCGCTTAGATACACATAACTGGCGGTAATATTACCGGTGTTGCGGATGGATAACATGTAAGTATGTACGGTATTGACTTTGACAGTATCCGGCCCGTTTTGTTGGACGACTAGATCTGCAGCGGGAAAAGCTGCAGAATTGCGTAGGGTAGGGGTTCCATAGATCAGTTCCCCGCCGGCATCCAGGGCGAGAGAATGGGAGCCATGGTACGAGGTCCAGTTATCGGCAGTATCTGGTGCTGTGGGATTGATGCGTTCCATCGTCAAGTTACCATTGTCTGTGGGCCACATTCCCCCGTCCACATTAGCCGTGTCAATAGTGATACCCTGATCGTCGATCAGCATCAGGATTTCACCATCATTTGACAACCCATGCCCGAAAGTCCCCTTCCAATCTGCAACTATATTGCTCACGGTGTTGTCGTCGGTGCGCTCTATCAGATAATACCCCCCTGGTGCAATGTCGCCGACAAGTGTGAGGGTTAGATCATTTCCATCTGTTATTATCCAGTCTGTTAAGGTAATAGTGCGTGCTGTTGTGTTGTGCAGCTCAATCCACTCATCGGCGGGGCTGGCTGTGGTACCTCCCCAGGCAATTTCATTGAAGACGACGCTGCTGGTAATAACGGTGTTTGTGGCTGTATACTCAAGCGCGTCTTGTGAGGGTAGAGCGCGCTTAGGCAGTGCTTGTGTTATGAGTGTGCTAATGACCAGCAGAACTCCGCTCATCGTGAGTGAAATAATAATCTGGAGCCACTTGCGAGTACCCATGTTTGCCTGACAAGAATACGTTGTCGCCTGATACTTTAATTCCTATTCGCTATATTTATTGTGGCAATGAAAAGTGAAAACTGCTGCCGATGCCATTTGGCCCGGATTCAACCCAAATTCGGCCTCCGTGAGCCTCTATCGCCATCCGGCAAAAGGTCAGTCCCAGACCCGTCCCGCGTTGGGCTTTGTGTTGTTCATCATCAATTTGCGTGAACTTGTCAAAAATACGTTCGCGCTCTTCAGGTGGGATTCCGGGACCAGAATCGGTGATGCTGATCAACTGAGTTTGCTTATCGGTTTGTGCTCTGACTTCAACAGCCCCCCCCGTTGGCGTAAATTTTATTGCATTATCCAATAGGTTAGTGAGTACTCGCAAGAGTAAATCGCGATCTCCTCTCACGGTGAAACCCGAGGGCAATTTGCTAAGAAGCGTAATATCGGTTCTGGTGTTAGCGGTTTTTTGCGTCTCGATCAACATTTGCACCACTTCAGCAAAATTGAAAGTTTGAATATTTAGCACCATTTTGCCGGCTTCCATTTTGGCAATGTCAAGTAACATGACAATGAGTTGTTGCATACGCTTAGCTGCACTATCCATTAAGGTTAGAACTAAGGATACCGTTTCTTTTTCTTTGATTTCTTCAGTTGCTTTAATTTCTGGAGTTAATAGACTGAGACCAGCGGTGATGATGTTGAGAGGATTTTTAAGATCATGCACAAGCATTGATTCCATTTCTTCACGGAGACGCAATAGCTCTTGTAATTGTTCCTTTTCTTCTCCTAGAGTCATAACTCGTTTGCGCATTTTTTGGTAAGTGTGTCCCATATGAATACGTGCTACATCGGCTGAAACTAAATGATCTCTGGTGGTGGCTACCATAACTTGCGCCAGTTCTGGTTTTTCCACCAGCAGGGTTTTGAATTCGGGGGTAGGGATACACTGCAATACACTACGTTGATTTGCAATCAACGTTGCACTGCGAGGATGACCTGTAATCGCTCCCAATTCCCCTAAAAATTCTCCAGCCTCAACACAGTTTAAAAGCATTGGCTCCGAGGTTTCTGTATCTTTAACATAGACGGTTAAGCCGCCGTTTATGACTAGATAAACGGCATTGCTGGGATCTCCTTGTCGGCACAGAACTTCACCGGTTTCGAGAATGACCTGAGTTCCATTTTCTTGAAAAAGTTTTAATATGTCGGGTGCTAGTACTGCATTCATGCTCTGTTCTCCAATAGGGTGATAACTATTCCTAATTATAGCATACCCTTCGTTTTTTCCATTGCCCTTTCAATAATCTTGGCTATAATGGGCATATAGGTAGACTGAGCCAGAGGTTGCTTGTGTTAAGGAGTTGTATCAATGAAGGATGAATTAAAAGTTCTGTTTTTGGTGGCTGAAGCCGCTCCTTTTGCAAAAGTAGGGGGCCTGGCAGATGTTGCTGCCGCTCTCCCTAGAGCATTGCGCGCGTTAGGTATTGATGCCCGGTTGATGTTGCCGCGATATGGCAGTATTCAGGGAAAAGATTTTGATTTCCGTCATGTGGGACATTCCATTCCTGTCCCTCTGGGTTCAGAGGAGGAGCGTGTCCATTTGTTAGAGACAACAACGCCGGGAGGTGTTCCGGCTTATTTAATCTGGGACAAGCAGTATTTTTACGCGCGGGAGAAGATTTATGGATTTCGAGATGACCCGCAACGTTTTGCATTTTTTTCCAGGGCTGTTATTTCGGTTTTGAAGGCATTAGACTGGAAGCCAGATGTGATTCATACTAATGATTGGCATACAGCGCCAGTAACAGCTTGGCTCAACGTTTACGGCCGTCGTGCGGATTGGTATTCGGATATTGCGACTTTGTTTACCATTCATAATCTGGCTTATCAAGGGATATGTGGCCGTTTGATATTGACGTTCGCGCAAATGGAAGATGTTCCTCACTTATCTGTGGAAAAGCCGGGACAGGTAAATTGGATGGCTCAGGGGATTGCACACGCGGATTTGATTAGTACTGTTAGTCCCTCGTATGCACGTGAAATTCTTACCGAGGGTGCCGGGTCTGGATTGGAGTCCTTACTGCAAGAGCGGCGTGATCGCTTGTTTGGTATTCTTAGTGGGATCGATACCGAATTCTGGAATCCTGCGATAGATACAGCTTTAACGCAAACGTTTGATAGTGATTCTTTGAAGATGCGGGTTGTGAATAAATCTGCTTTACAGCGTGAATTACGTCTCCCAACAACTCCTGGTATACCCTTGTTAGGATTTGTCGCTCGACTGGATATACTCAAAGGTTTGGAAGTGTTGATTCCAGCTTTGGAGACTCTATTGGATAATAATGAAGTTCAATTTTTGGCTTTGGGAACGGGAGAGGCCGAATATGAAGAACGTTTACGTGCATTGCAGACACATTTTCCTGACAATGTGCGCGTATTGATTAGGTTTGATGAACGAATGGCGCGTAGGATTTACGGTAGTGTTGATATGATTGTTATTCCTAGTCGGTCAGAACCTATTAGTATGGGGCAGATGGTGGCTATGCGATACGGTGCTGTGCCTATTGTACGGGCGACGGGTGGGTTAACTGATACGATAGTGGATGTTGATATGCAGCCTTCGCGTGGAACAGGTTTTATTTTCTATGACTATACGACAGAAGAGTTATTGGTAGCTATCAAACGTGGAATAGAGGAATATGCGGATAAAGCACGTTGGCATAGTATTCAACAGCGCGCAATGAATCTCGATCTATCTTGGGGAGCTTCTGCTCGGGCGTATGTCGATCTTTATCGTCGCGCGCAGGCATTGCATCGAATAGTGTAAATTATGCGATTGTAAAATTGCTGGCGCAGCCAATATTTGGCTGCGCTTTTTTAAAGTTTGGGGGTGTTATTAATGAGACCGGATAAACCGTTATTATGTGTGCATGGACATTTCTATCAGCCGCCACGTGAAGACCCTTTTACAGGTGTATATCGTATTGAGCCTACAGCAGATCCTTATCCTAATTGGAATGCACGTGTTACAGCGGAGTGTTATGAACCTAATGCACATGTCGGAAATTTTGAGCGTATCAGTTTTAATATAGGGGGCACGTTAGCGCGATGGATGGATTGTCAGGCCCATGATACTTATACACAAATTGTCGATGCCGTACGCAAACAGCAGCGGCTTTACAATGTGGGAAATGGAGTTGCGCAGGCTGTACATCATACTATCCTTCCATTAGCGCGTGGACGGGATAAACGTTGTCAACTGCGGTGGGGAATTGCCAGCTACCGTCATCGGTTTGGTATCCGCCCTGATGGGATTTGGTTGCCTGAAATGGCGGTGGATTATGAAACTCTGGCGGCTGTAGCAGAATCTGGTTTGTGGTTTGTAATTCTATCTGATGAACAGGTACAGGGAGATCTTTCTCAGGGCGCTGGCCCTTATAAAGTACGACTAGCTAAGGATCGTTTTATTACCATTTTTGTGCGCGATAGCGGCCTTTCTAATTATCTATCCTTTAATATGCCTGCTCCAGAGCATGTACGGGCCTGGATGAGTGATGTTATGCATAGCCGGCGGCCAGGTCAATTGACATTAATTGCTACAGACGGGGAAACGTTTGGACATCATCATCAACAGGGCGTGGAAGTTTTACATGCATTGACCACACCGGCTTTTTGGGATACCTATGAAGTGACCAGTCTGGGACGCTATCTGCGCCAATCTACTCCGGTAGTGGAGATTGAGGTTATCGAGAATACAGCCTGGAGTTGTATGCATCATTTAGGACGTTGGGCGACCGGTTGTGCTTGTACCCCAGGGGAAAGTTATTGGAAGGGTGCATTGCGTCGTGCACTAGATAATCTTGCACGTGCGATTGATGAGATTTACGCAGAAGTCGTACGCCGTCGCGATTTAGCGCCATGGTCATTGCGTGATGATTATATTGCCGTGTTATTAGGGGTAGATAATTTTACTTTTCTTGCTGAACATCACTTAGGACATCTTTCGTCCATTGCACAACAACGTATTTTGCATTTGCTGGAAGCGCAGGTTTACCGGCAGCGGATGTTTGTAAGTTGTACTTTCTTTTTTGAGGATTTGGAACGGATTGAATCCCGTTATGCTATTGCAAATGCTGTGAAGGCGATCGCGTTAGTCATGTATGCGACGGGGGACGATTTAACCGGGGCTTTCCGTCGTGATTTGAGTATCGCGGTGAGTTCTATGACGGGACGTACAGGAGCGCAGATTCTTGATGAAATTCTTGCGTTTGCAGCCTTTGGTATTAGTCCTTTAGGAGATACGATGCGTTCTTCATATTCTACGGTTGAGGAGCGGCGTGTTGAAGACGGAATTGTTGAAGAAAATGAGAGTTGTCAGTTACCTTTTATTGAGGAGATAAATGAAGGGGAAGCAGTGCTTATCTCAAACGGTGGTAATTAATTTAGATTAATGTTTTTGGTTTATATGTTTGTAGTTGTAGTATTTATTTCGCGTAGTCATAAAACACGGTTTTGGATTTAGTTTAGTGTGGTTTACTTTGAAGAAAAAATGACTACGCGAAATAAAACGGTTACTTGACTTTATTTGAATTTCTTTTGCTTTACGTTAAAATCACCAAATGACTATACAAATACAGAACTCAAAAATCTCTTCGCGTTGGAGCTTTGTTTTAATCTTGCTATCCATTCTCTGCATCGCAGGATGGGTACGCCTTTATAATCTAGATTGGGATGAAGGCACACATTTACACCCTGACGAACGCTATTTGACAATGGTGGCTAATGGGTTGCGCTTCCCGGAATCTCTAACTGAGTATTGGGATACAGCAACTTCACCTCTTAATCCTGCCAATCAAAACCAACCAGGATACGTATATGGCACTTTGCCCTTATTTATCACACGATTCGTCGGGGAATGGTTAGATAGAGCTTGTGGCGAAATGCCTGCAGGACTGCCTCAATTCATACGAATGGTTCTATTTACCAGTGATCAACCATGTTGGGCCGGTACCTATGTAGGTTACGGAGGTATCCACTTAGTAGGCCGGTACCTATCTACTCTAGCAGATTTATTATCCCTGCTGGGATTGGTTCTAATGGCTCGGTTGCTGTACAACCAGCGCATAGCTTTGTTGGCCGGCGCTCTCTACGCCTTTGCCGTCTTACCGATCCAGCACGCTCACTTTTTCGTCGTGGATAGTTTTGCTACAGTCTTCGTAATGTGGACATTATACTTAGTCGCCTATGCAGTGATGCGAGAACATCCCTGGGCCTTAACAATAGCCGGGATCACAACTGGTCTGGCTGTAGCATCTAAGATCAGTGTCTGGCCTGTCGCAGGTATTGTTGCATTAGGCAGTATTCTAACTCGGCAAATAACAGATGAAGACGATGCTTCTTTTGATTTTGCCCTTTCCGTTCCACGTGTGATAGCTGTCATAATCTCTGGTATTTTAGCCGCAATCACTTTTCGCGTTGCACAACCTTATGCATTTACTGGCCCTGGTTTCTTTGGGGTTCACATCAATCCTCAGTGGATGGAGACGATGCGTGGCTCGCTAGAGCTTGCCAGCGGTAAACGTGATGCCCCCTATGGTCATCAATGGACGGAGAGAACCCCCATTATTTTCCCGTGGTTAAATATGGTTTTTTGGGGGATGGGATTACCTTTAGGAATAACAGCTTGGTTGGGTTGGTTATTTATAAGTTGGCGAACTGTTTTTAAATCACGTTGGCGGCATCTCATACCCTGGGGGTGGGGGACATTTTTCTTTCTCTACCAGGGTATTCAATGGGTCAAGTCCATGCGTTATTTGCTACCGGTGTATCCCGTGTTTGCGTTATTTGCAGCGTGGTTGCTGATTCGTGGTTTTGAATGGGCAAGAACGCGTCATTCTGCAGCAATAACATATCCTTCTGTCTCCTGGCAGCGATATGTCAGCCCTTTCTCATATGCGATGCCCGCATTGGTACTTGTCGGCACTATTCTATGGGCTACTGCTTTCTTACAGATTTATGTACGTCCGGTAACACGCATAGAAGCCTCTCAATGGATGTTTCGCAATATACCTACCGCTGCTACTGTAAAAACAGTAGAAGGTGTTAATATTCAACTCCCTGTTAAGCCTGATACCATCCTCAGTAAAGACGTGCGGCAAATAGGTGCCCCCTTTGTACCAGAAGTTAATGGTACGCTTAATGCTGTTGTCCTTAACAAGGTACAGGGGCTTAGTGCAGTTGGTGTGCGCACTATACGTGTGCGGTTAACGTCAGATCCAGCCGGGACCTCAATATTGGCGGAGGCGACAACAACAGCGGATATTCCACAATCTGACACTGTGGCTGTGACCATTTTGTTGCCTTCTACGCAACTTGAAGTTGATAAAACTCTCTATCTGTTTGTGGATTTACTTGAAGGATCAGAAGTCATTTTAAAAACCTCTGTGGTTGCTAATGAGCATTGGGATGATCCATTACCATTACGCATAGAAGGTAAGGACCCATTCGGAAATTGGTATCAAGGACTCACTTCAAGTTCTAACACGCTGATGAACCTTTACGACAACGACACATTGGAAAAACGTCAGCAGTTATTGGATTGGTTAGATGAAGCGGACTATATTGTGATGTCCAGTAACCGGTTATACGGGTCTATTCCACGGTTACCACTGCGTTATCCACTTGCTACGGCTTATTATGAAGCGATGTTTAACGGCAGCTTGGGTTTTGAGTTACTTGCAGAGTTTGTTTCATTCCCGGCGCTAGGTACCTGTCAGTTTCCTGATCAAGACTCTCCTTTTGGTGTACCGGAGGCACGCTATACCAATGCGCGGCCTTGCTCAATCCTCTATCCCCCGGCAGAAGAAGCATACAGTGTTTATGATCATCCCCAGGTGCTGATTTTCGCAAAAACATCTGCGTATTCTCATGAAAAAGCGCTGGCACTCTTACCACCTTCATTGGTAGAGAACGTACAGTGGATGACACCGTTACAAGCAACTAAAGGAATAAAAAGTTCTGAAAGTTTTTCATCTGTGGATAACCAAAATACAAAAAGCCTATTGATGTCATCAGAGATGCGCACGGTACAAGAAGCCGGTGGAACTTGGTCGGAGCTATTCAATCGTAATGCATTGCAAAACCGGGCACCCATTGTCGCAGTATTTATCTGGTGGTTAATGTTAATAGTATTAGGTTGGTTAGCCTTCCCCTGGTTATACCGCGCGTTCCCGGCTTTAGAATATCGCGGGTATGCGTTAGCTAAGGCTGCTGGTTTACTCATTTGGGTTTATCCAACATGGTTATTAGCTTCTCTACATCTTGTACCTTATACCCGGTTATCGTTATGGTGCATGTGGCTTTTGTTCGCTGTTGTTTCCTTTTTTGCAGTACGCGCGCGATGGGATGAAATGCGCGCGTTTGTTATCGATAATTGGAAGGCTCTGTTGTGGAGTGAAGGCCTTTATCTTGTATTGTATTTGACCTGGGTATACGTGCGTTATTTGAATCCTGATCTGTGGCATCCAGTTGTGGGGGGGGAAAAGCCGATGGATTTTGCGTATCTGAATGCTGTTATTAAATCCACCTGGTTTCCACCTTACGATCCCTGGTTCGCAGGCGGGATTATGAATTACTATTATTTTGGCTTTGTGATGATTGCCTCATTGATTAAGGCATTAGGTATCATTCCTAGCATTGCATACAATCTAGCTGTACCTGCTGTTTTTGCGATGACCGGGGTGGGGGCCTATACCCTCGCTGCCAATTTGGTGAATGAAAATGAACACCGGCAGCGGCGAAGAGCTGGTATGTTGGGACTTGCTCTAGTACTGCTGTTAGGAAATCTGGGAGAGGTCCGGTTACTCTTTAAAGGATTTGAAACTATCGGCAAAATTGAATTTGATAGTTTCATCCCAGGTTATCCAGCTTTGATATCTGCATTGAGAGGTTTTTGGAAAGTGGTGGTTAAGGGAGAATCCCTGCTTTTTCGTCCCGAATGGTGGTATTGGGATGCCACACGTGTGATCCCCTACAATCCTGGTGAAGCTGGTACTATTAATGAATTTCCATTGTTTACTTTCCTCTACGCTGATCTACACGCACACATGTTGGCTTTTCCTTTTACTCAACTCGCGTTGGCAGTCGCGTTGCAATGGGGATTGGGTTTGACGTTTGTGAAAAGGCCATTTAGAAGTTTAGTGTTCCAGCGGCTCAGCTCTTCAGGCTCCAAACTCATCTCTGTTTTTCTTCGGTTTCTCGCTCCTTTGTTTTCTTCTTGGTTTCCTCAACCCATTGAAACATTCTTTATCGGTGCGCTGACGGTGGGAGCGTTACGTTCTACAAACACATGGGATTATCCTACGTATATAGGCTTGATCGTCTTTAGTGTTGTGTTATCTCTATTCAAGAATACTCCATCAATTAAAGAAAATACAACAACATCTGAGGAAACATCTGAGGATGCTGTATTCTCTAATACCCCAACACCCAGTTCTTTTTCTGAGAATGAAACTCAACTAGGGGATAATGCCTCACACACTGCTCCTTTGCTTTCCTATCCATCCTCTCTCTTTTCTATGCTGCGTTTGCTTGTCCCTGTCTTGATGGTAGTTCTAGCTGAAATCTTGTTTTTGCCATACACGCGCCACAATGTAACAGTCTATAACTCGTTCCAGATGTGGTCAGGATCTCGCACTCCACTGGGTATCTTTTTTATTATGCATGGGCATTTTCTTTTCCCATTGACCGTGATGGCCAGCTTACAAGGGTATCGTGTGCTCCGGCGTTTGTGGAAACAACATGATATAGGTGTATTACTAGGATTAGGAACTGCCGGCTCAGGATTGATATTGCTGTTGGGTGTGTTAGTGTTTCTAGACATTCCTGTAGTCTGGATTGTTGTCCCATTGGGCGCGCTGGCGATGCTATTTGTGTTAGACACAGAAAGTTCCTCGCGCATGCGATTGCTTTGGTTTTGGGTAGGAACCGCTCTAATATTGAGCTTAATGGTAGAAATTATCGTTCTGGAAGGTGATATTGGCCGTATGAATACGGTGTTCAAATTTTACCTCCAGGTATGGATGCTATTAGCCTTAGCGACGGCTGTGGCTGTGGAAAGAATTTTAATGTGGATATTTCACCAAGTACATCCTATTCCCAACTCAGACAACACATATCCTAATCTAAAAGGGACTACAGGTGATATTATCTTGGGACTCTTCCTTTTGTTGTTCTTTGGGACGGCTCTTTATCCTGCATTAGCAATTCCTGCTAGAGTACGAGATCGTTGGATTTCTAACGCGCCACACTCACTGGATGGAATGGCCTATATGCCCTATGCCACCCAATATGAACACGGGGGAACCATTCCCCTGGAAGCTGACTATCGAGTTATCCGCTGGTTACAGGATAATGTAACCGGTTCTCCCACTATTATCGAAGGACAGGCGGAACGGGAATACTTATGGGGCAACCGCATTAGCATTTACACCGGATTGCCAGCGGTCGCATCCTGGCGCTGGCATCAAGTGCAACAACGAATGGTAATGCCTGCCAACACGGTTGAGCAACGCCAATATGAAATACGTGGATTTTATGCTACTCCTGATGTGGAACATGCGCGGCAAGTATTGGAGAAATACCAAATTGAATATATTATTTTTGGCCCTTATGAGCGTGCTTATACCATTCCTGAAGGGGTTCCCAAATTCGATACGATGGTTGAAAAAGGATGGTTAGAAATTGTTTATCAAGATGAGTATACGACGATTTATCATGTGCAGCCAGCGTAAACCGTCAGACTTACTAAGACTTTGATAGAACCGCGTAGAGTGTGAGATTGTTTTGATGTCCATCGGCACGATATAGAGATTCGAGATCTAACCTTGCGGCTTGTGCCAATTCAAGTGTTTCGAATTCATCCACCAGATGAACATATCGTACCCCTTGTCCTTCGCGTTGCCAATCTAATAGATAATCTCCTGGCTCTACATCTTTTTCGGTGAGGGAGAGTGTGTTCCATGGTAGCAAGCGACGGCGCAAACGCTCAATTTCAAGGAATTGCCAATTTGCCATCACGATTCTGCCTCCTGGTGCGAGTATTTGGGTAGCCTGTTCTAAAATTCTCAGGCGATTTTCCCACCCTGGAATATGATGTAAGACTGCTCGCAACAATATCCAGTCAAACTTAGCCTTATGCCATTCAGCCTTAGTATGCCATTGTGGGTTAAGCAAATCACCAATAACGAATGTTGCATTTGCGTGTTCTGTTGTCGCGGTTACAAGTTGGCGCGCTTGTGCTAACATTTCTTCGGAGTAATCTATCCCCACGTAAGTACATGTGGTTGGTAACAATATAGCGACACGTCCTTGTCCACAGCCTAAGTCTAGAAAACGATCTTTAGGCTCGACCTGGACTATAACCCGCTCCAGTCCCGGCTCAGAACGTCCCCGTGAACGCACAAATGCACGCGCAAACGCATCGTAGAACTTTTGATTTACTGTGGTTAGGGTAGCAATAACTTCTCTGTGCATATCAAAATTATACAATAAATTCGTGATAATACAAAAATGTGAAACGCGATGCGTGATATGTGAAACATAAAACGGCAAGTCGCAGAATTAATGGGGTACGACAGTGATTCACTAACTCTCGATTCTTGTTTTTTCCCCTTCCCTTATCCTGCTGCGTGGTATAATATCTCGTATGGTTAAGGGTGGGGTACCACAGACAATTGACATTACACAGCCAGAAGAACGCGCGCTTTTGGTACAAGTGCTTCGTGCCATCCAGGAAACAGAGACAGGAGCAACTTTTACCTCGCGAGATCTAACAATGATTTTGCGTCAGCATCCTCGACTCAATGGGGATTTCTATGCTAAGTCGCAACTTCTCGGTGCGTACCGTGATTTGGTACAAGCCGGAATAATGGCGAAGGACGTGCAATTGGAGCAACGATTGCGTGGGCGACCCGTGCGCACAATCTCCGGGGTTGCCCCTGTTGCCATTTTGACCGAACCATATCCATGCCCAGGCACATGTATCTTTTGCCCTGAGCAGTCTGAGGCTCCTAAAAGTTATCTGGACGGTGAGCCTGGTGTATTACGTGCGATTCAGAACAAATATGATCCTTACGCACAAACATACGCGCGCATGACAGCCTTGGAAGATATCGGGCATCCTGTAGACAAGGTGGAGTTACTTATTCTAGGTGGAACTTGGTCGTTTTACCCGGAAGACTACCGTACTTGGTTTTTGCGCCGTGCCTTTGATGCGATGAACGAGGCCGAGTCTGCTACATTGGCAGATGCACTGCATCGTAATGAGACCGCGCCGCATCGCAACGTGGGATTAGTTGTAGAGACACGTCCTGATTGGATCACAGCCCAGGAGATAAGCGCGCTTCGCCAACAGGGTGTAACCAAAGTTCAAATTGGCGCGCAGAGTTTTGACAATGCTATCCTATCTCTCAATCGGCGCGGGCATACACTGGATGACATTCGCCGTGCGATGCGGTTGCTGCGTTTAGGAGGTTTTAAAATAGTAGTGCATTGGATGCCTAATCTCTATGGCGCGACGCCGGAGTCTGACTTGGCGGATTTTCGTCGCCTGTGGGATGATCCTGCATTGCAGCCCGATGAGATGAAGATCTATCCAACCGCGCTGTTAGAGGGTACGGATCTTTATGCTTTATGGAAGCAAGAAAAATATGTACCTTATGGAGAAGAAATGCTTATTAACTTGCTTGTGCAATGTAAATCCCTCATTCCTCCTTATTGTCGTGTTAATCGTTTGATGCGCGATATCCCCGCGCATTATATTGTTGCGGGAACAACTAAAAGTAACCTGCGTCAGATTGTACAACAGAGGATGGAGAAACAGGGAATTGTATGCCAGTGCATCCGTTGCCGCGAAGTACGTGGAAAAGTTACCCCTGATTTTGACCATTTGTACCTGGACGTCATTTCGTACACAACAGATGCAACCCGGGAACATTTTCTCCAAATGCTTGCACCTACGGGCCATCTGGCCGGTTTTCTGCGGCTTTCACTTCCTGCCGCACCCCGCGATGAAATTCCCATCCCCGAGATCCATGAAGCGGCGATGATTCGCGAGTTGCATATTTACGGTCCCGCTCAGGCTCTTGGTAAGCGGAGTGGGGGGCTTCAACATCAGGGGTTGGGTACAGAACTATTGGAAGTTGCCGCCAATATGGCCCGCGCCGCTGGTTATCCTAGTCTGGCCGTCATTGCCGCCGCTGGTACTCGCCACTATTACCGCGAGCGAGGATTTACGGAGGGAGAACTTTATCCGCAAAGAATATTGTAGATTAATCGCAGATGAGGATATTATATACTCGTGTGAAACACAAACTATTATTATATTATGATTTGCGTTCGTATTTTAAGCTTGCATGTAGAGGTGTCTTATGCGCAATAATCACACAGTCAAAATTAAATGCCCGCACTGTGGCTGGGTACGTGATTTGAATTTAGAGGTTATCCAAAGTGAAGAGGCTGATATTATCACCGAGTTAGGCGATAACTTACGTCATATCACTGATGATTTGCGAAGTACACTGGCATCGTCGCCATTAGATACAGGTAATGCTTGGATTGATCTCCCTGCTTGTCCACACTGTGATCATGAATATCGCTATAATATCAATACTGGGGAGGTAATATTATAAGATAACTGTAGCGCGAAAATCGGAGATAATAACTTCAATTGCCCCAAACTTTACATAACACACATAGTCGGAAGTTGAATAGCGTCTAAAATGAGTAAAAAATACGTTCAGATAACGGAATCTTATTACCTCATTACAGCCCTACTTTCTCTCGGTGATAGCTTGTTTTTTGGCTCACGCCCTCGCGCCTTGAAACCTTCCCTCTCTGTGATAGAATAGAAAATCGTAAGAAGAAGAAATAATACGTGAAATGTGATGATGCGCTTGTGCGCCTTGAGATTTCGGGATGTGTTTAGTTTTGTGAGCAAACGGCGCCATTGACGGCAGCAAGGCGGCTGAAAGCCGCAGGAAATTTGTGTTATTAATAGGAGTAACTAAAAATGCGTAAAACATTAGTTATTGTCGGAGTTTTAATTGTAATGTCAGGTATGTTAGCTGTAGCCTTTGGTGGAGGTGTCTTAGTAGGACGGCTTTCTTGCCATATTAGCAGTAATGCTACCTCCTCAACCTCTCCGATAGCAGAAATTACTTCTAAGATTGCGGGAAACGATGATGAAACAGTGCAATTGCCAGATGCCGAGCATACTGCTACGAATAATGGTGAAATAGGGTTTGATGATCCCCTGATCCAGGATGTGCTGGATATCTTGGGAGAGCAATTCTATGGCGAGATTCCCGGCGATACCGAGCTTACCTACGGAGCTATCCGGGGGATGTTGATAACACTAGATGATCCGTACACATCGTTTGTAGAGCCGAAAACTGCTGCAATTTTGAATGAGGATGCTAGTGGAGAGTTTGAAGGTATCGGGGCTACGGTGCGGATGCGTGAAGATGGATACCTTGAGGTTGTGCGCCCCTTGCCCGGTCATCCAGCAGAGGAGGCGGGTATTCAAGCAGGAGATTTAATTTTGAGCGTCAATGATCAATCTATTATAGGATTAGGGTTATATGAAGCAATTAGCTACGTTCGTGGACCGGCTGGTTCCGAAGCTAATTTGGAGATCGCACGACCTGGTGAGGCAGATTTGCTCTATATTACTGTTATCCGTGCTCGGATTGAACTCCCGATTGTAGAATACCGAATGTTAGATAATGATATTGCCTATATTTTGCTTACTAGTTTCGATTCTACGGCAACCGACCGCGTAGAGGATGCGCTCAAAGATTTACAAGAGGAAAGTCCCAGAGGATTGATTTTCGATTTGCGTAACAACGGCGGCGGGTATCTAGATCAAGCTATCAAAGTTTCAGATCTTTTTCTCGATGAAGGACTGGTCGCCATCAAACGAGACAGCAGTGGGGACGAAGAAAAGTATTATGCCTTTGATGGCGATCTGGGTGAAGACATACCAATGGTTGTGTTAGTTAACGGTGGCAGTGCGAGCGCCTCAGAGATTGTAGCCGGGGCTTTCCAAGATCGTGAACGTGCGCCCCTACTTGGTGAAACAACATTGGGTAAAGGATCAGTACAACTATTGAATAATCTACGTGATGGGTCGCAACTCAGGGTTACAGTGGCCCGCTGGTATACGCCTAATGATCGGGTGATCCATAACGAAGGTCTAGCTCCCGATATTGAAGCGCCCTACCCCGCGGATACACCTGCTGGCGAAGATCCACAACTCGACCGTGCTATTGAGTATTTGGAAACAGGTAAATAAGTGTGAGTGATGATATTAAAGTTTTAGCTACCAACCGCAAAGCATTTCATGAATACACCATTGAAGAGCGTTACGAAGCCGGCATTGTTTTGGCTGGAACGGAAATTAAATCAGTGCGTGCGGGTCAAGTTAGTCTTCGCGAAGGGTATGCATATATTCAAGATGGAGAACTGTGGTTGGTCAATGTGCATATTGCAGCCTATGAACAAGCCGGGCTTTGGGTTCATGAACCCAAACGCAAGCGTAAATTGTTGATGCACCGGCGTGAGATTAACCGTTTACAAATTTCACTTCAAGAAAGAGGATACACGCTGATTCCATTGCGTATTTATCTAAAGGGGAAGTTGGCTAAAGTTGAATTAGGTTTGGCAAAGGGAAAACGTCAATATGATAAACGCGCAGCGATTGCTAAACGTGATGACGAACGCCGGATTCAACGGGAATGGAAAGAATACGCGCGTTAGAAATACGTGCGTTAAAACACAGTTTGACATGATTGCCAGGTGCGTTATAATACCGCCGCTATGTTATTAACGAAGGAGTGATTGAACGGATGCCGGAAGAGACTGTTGTACAACCAACCTCAATACAAGAATTACAACCCAAAATGAGCCTACAGGGTACGGTCACGCGCACTGAGCTTTACGGTGCCTTTGTTGACATTGGTGTCGAGCGTGAAGGTCTTATTCATATTTCAAGATTGGCTCCCCAGCGCACCAAAAAAGTCACCGACAAAGTCAGTGTGGGTGACAAGGTTAACGTCTGGGTACTCAATGTAGAACCGCAAGAAGGACGTATCGGACTGACTATGGTCGAACCGCCAGCTGTTGACTGGGATGAACTGACGGAAGGACAAGTTCGCACCGGACACGTTGTACGCATGGAACGCTATGGTGTATTTGTTGACATAGGCGCCGAGCGACCTGGCCTACTTCATGTCCGTGAGATGGGGCAATATGTACGTAATCCTTCTGACGTATTGCGTGAAGGGGAAGAAATCGAAGTTAAGATCTTGAGTCTGAATCGTCGCAAGCGACAGATTGACTTAACGATGCATCTGGAATCTGAAGATTTATCAGTAGAAGAAGAGGAAGATGAACCCTTCCTTTCTCCGATGGAAATGGCTTTCCGAGATGCAAATATCAAAACCTCTGCTCGCAAGAGTCGTAGAGATAATAAGCGGAAGCGACGTCGCAGTAACGATTATGAGGATATTTATCGTCGTACTCTGGGAGAGTAAGTCTAATCTTTGAGGTGATCCTAATGGAGAAGTAGAGTGTATCACAATACACTCTACTTCTTTTCCATAGACTATTTAATCCCAATTGTTTGATTTAAGATTAGATAGTCAGTCTGTGCTCCGGATTCAGCCCATACTACCGGTAATCGTCTCCCATCCTGCAATTTATAAAGTCCCACTGCTATTTGACACTCAGATGCAGGCGCATTTGGGGGGATGCTGAGCCGGTGTTTATCTCCGACATATCGATCCGTGGGCCACAGATTGGTAGGAAATCCCCCAGGGTTGAGATGATCGGATTGTGTCCATACTTGTCCCATACACGTAATGTGTACAAATGACTGATAAGTTTCTGTTATAACACGTTGGGCTTGCCAATAAAGCGTAACCTCTAATGTCTTTCCTGGGTACACGTAAGTGCGCGACTGCCATGTTGATAGATCAAATCCTAATAACTCAATCTGCCCCCCAAAATCAGCATGTTGTGTGTAATCGGCGGACGAGACACTGTCAGGGGGAGATACGTGATGGAACCACCCGGTGGAGTCAGCGATAAATCCCTGATAAAGCAATAAGATAGCCAGAGGCACAACAGACCACCAGAGACCTTCAGAATTAAGGGTATAATGCTGCCCATGTAGTGGTGAAGTAGGCGTGGTAAATTTCCAGGCCCCCCACCCTAAAATAGCAATACCTACCAAGGCAACAAACCAGCCCAACTGGCGCGGAAAGGTATCCTCAAAACTTATTAGAATTTCATGTTCACCAGCAGGTACACGCACGGTTATGAAGCCCTCTGGATGGGCAACATCAATTGGGACTTCGGCCCCGTCCATGTAAGCTTTCCAACCTGGAAAATCAAATAAATATAACCGTAGTGTGAATTTTTCATGGGTGGTGATCCAAAAGCGATTGTGCCAGGGAACGTCATCTAATACAAGTACCGTTGCTGTTGATGGAAGTGTAAGACGGTTCACACGATCTATATGATCCAATTGATAAGATGCAATAAGGCTTTCTTGTGGCTCCGGAATCATCTCTACCGAGGTCGGCACAAAATCATTAGTTGAAGTTGTTCCGCGCCAACGTCCTTCTAGCTCAAGTGCAATCATATCAGCCGGAGTAATACGGTCAAAGGTATTCTCCCATGGAGGTGGATATAGCCCTGGCATATTAGCACCTATCACTAGGCATAATATACTACTCAAGATAAGATATTGAAAAGTTCGAATATATTCGTTATTTATGTTAATCGAGGCTACCAAAGGGACTAACAATGCCGCTAACGGCCCTAAAAAACGCCAGGGAAACTGATAAAAACTCAAGCCTGGTATGGTATCCCAAATGGGTTCACTGGCCGCTGTTGTTAAGAAAAGGCAGGCTGTACTGGTTACAACGTAAAATAACAAATGTTTTGCTTGCTTTCGCATTAACGCAATACCAACGCCGGCTAAAGCTAAAACAATTGCTATTGGGTTTGCGGTCATAGGAAAGTCAGGAGTCGCGGCCCGCCAGTCTATAGATTGTAAAGGCGATAGTAGTTGTGAGAGAAGAATGAAATGGTTATGGTAGTCGTAATGTCCCGCTCCTGTCACATCTAATTGAATAGCACTTCGTTCAACTAGAAAGGGTAACCAGAAATATGCTGTAACCAGCATTATCAATATTCCTGCTAAGAGTGCCCACCCAAATCTTGAGGTTATTTTTGACACACTCCAATGCCAAAGCGACAGGCCTATAAGTAGCACCATAATTGTAAGCCCGGTAAGATTGTGGCTGAGCAAAATTGCGGCAGGGAAAAACACAGCTAAGATAAAAAATGACCGTTCCCCACCCTGCCACAATCGCTCCCAACTCCACAAGGCCCAAGGGATCAGAGCTACAGCAAAGACTTCAGCCAGATCACCACGAATGTGCGGGTTGATAAACAAAATATAGGGGCTGAAGGCAAATACTACAGCCCCCAATAATCCCCCCATAACCTTTCCAAAATCACGCCCCAGTAAATAGGCGCCCACTGCGCCGAGAATATGAGTCAGCACGAATAGTCTCTTTGCTCCTTGCACTGCATATTGTGGTTGGAAAAACGTGATCCAATTACCCAAATGATATGTCAACGGTGCGTAGTAATTAAAAATAGGATACCCGTAACCATGATAAAAATCCGGCGCCCAACGGGGATACAAATTGCCAGCCCGTAAACTATACCCTAACTCCGCAATACGTAAGATATGTAACTCCGCATCCGTGCCCATAGGAAGTCCTCTTCGACTCAGGAAAGGCCATGCAGCTAAACAACCTGTTAGAAGAGCAAGTAAAATACCTTTATCCAACGCCAGCCAAAAAGATAAGAAGGTGAGTTTATTTCGCGTAGTCATTTTTTCATTCATTGCGAAAAACAAAATCCTATGGTTCAGCCAAGACTGTTATGACTACGCGAAATAAACCTAATAAGATTCGTATCGAAACCCATGTCCACGCACCGTGACAACATAGTTATGATCGGGATTAAGTTCAATAAGACGTTCTCGTAAACGATAAACAAGAGCATCCACCGCTTGATCCGTAACTCCACCTACAGCATCAGGCCATACTGTGTCAATTACATCTTGCCGCGTAACAACATTCCCGGCAGATTCTACAAGTAGAGAGAGTAATGCAAATTGTGCTGGCGACAAAGATGGATCAAGTTCTTTACGCCCAAATCTTACACGCCGGGCATCCATATCTACTTCCAGTCCCTGCCCCAATAACATATCAGATTCATCGCTTAATGGAAGGGTCGCATCTCCAGACACAAATCCCATTTGTACTGTCGCCGCGAGTGTAATTTCATCACCATCACGCAAACGATATGGTTGCACGCCCACAGGTTCATCATTCACCGTGGTACCGTTTTTACTTCCCAAATCGCGTAACAAATATCCATCTCTATCATGTTCAATGCGTGCATGATAGCGTGAAATCTGACGCTCAAGTAACATCACCTCACAATCCGATGCTCGGCCAAAGGTCAAAGAATCTTGAATTAGGAAACGATTCCCAGCCAAACTTCCTTTGTAAACAATTAACAACGGCTGATTTTGCTCACCCATAAGTCTCCTTAGTTGACATTTATCAAGGCGGATTTATCATCATTACCTATGGTAAAATTACTTACACCACAAACTATGCTAAAAGAGCGATACCGCATCGTCTCCTCTATAGGCCAAGGGGGAATGGGAGCGGTGTATAGAGCTGAAGATATGCTATTGCCGGGTCGCGTCTGTGCAATTAAAGAGATTACACCTGATCCAGACCTGACAGCAGAAGCACTAACACAACTTCAAGACCAATTTCGGCAAGAAGCATCTGTACTTGCACGCCTCGATCATCCCAACTTACCTAAAGTATCTGATTATTTTACACAAGAAGGACGCGAATACCTAGTAATGGACTTTGTACCAGGATATGATCTCCGTGAAAAAATAGATCAGGCCCTTAAAGAAGAACATTATCTATCAGAATCCCAAGTAATCAATTGGGCCGATCAATTATGCGATGCACTCTCCTATCTACATGAACAAACCCCTCCCATCCTCCACCGCGATATTAAACCCTCCAACATCAAAATAACACCTTCTGGACTGATTAAATTGGTAGATTTCGGACTAGTTAAATTACTCACCAATGACGAGGCCAGAACTGTTACAGTCGTCCAGGGACGTGGTACAGCGGCTTACACTCCATTAGAACAATATGGGGGAGATGATGTACACACCGACATCCGTAGCGATGTATACGCTTTAGGAGCAACATTATATCATCTTCTAACAGGACGTTCGCCGGCTACAGCGCGAGAGCAATTCTTACGACCGACTTCTTTGATTAACCCGCGCGCAATCAATCCCCACATTTCTCCAGGAGTAGAACAGGCTATTCTAGCAGCTTTGGCCCTCCACCCTAGTCAACGCCCCCCTGATGTAAAGATATTGCAGAAAATGCTTCATGAAGCCCGGGTGCCGTCAGATATAGCACCTATGTTAATTACCGTCCAAGAGTTATTTCACTCATTGCGTAGTAATTTTTTATTGCTTGTTTGTACCACAGTATTAATCACCATCGCGTACGTGATTACGCCCTGAGACCCGCTTGTAACATTGCACTCAAAGTGAACGCCGTTTCCGAATCTGCTCCACCATAAAAGCAATTAAGAAAACAGACACTCCACCCAAGACGGCCACTCCACCAGCCATAAACTCACGTCCCACCATGCGATAATGCCATACTGGCATCCACCAGCGAGCAATAAAAATCAAAACTACATACCCTCCTATCCCTCCAATGCATCCCCACAACCCAACTCGTAACGCATTACTGAGTTGCATACTACGCTCTCTGGCAAAAAGAAATCCTAGTAGAAAAATAGCAGCAGCTCCCCCGAATCCCCACCGTAATAACAGGACACGCTGCGGCACAGGTAAATGAATTGCCTCCGGCAAAGGGGGAAGCACGGTTGGCGTTGGCGTCGGCGTTGGTGTAGGTGTAGCAGTAGGCGTCGGCGTAGGTGTCGGCGTAGCAGTAGGCGTGGGAGGAACTACAGCAACATCAAATTGCCCCTCACGAATAGTAAGCTCCAAACGCACCGACGACAAAGCCGGTTCTGAAACCACTTTCACACTTAATAATCCATCACGATCAAGTACGACTGAAGTTGCCCCAACCCCACTCTTCGTTTCAGCTGTGACTGTTTGCTCAATCCCTTCTTGAGGATAAGAAAACACAAACTGAACCGGGGTACCATCAGGTACAGGATGTCCATTACGATCAACTATAATTCCGGTACGCAAATTTAGCACATCTCCAATATCTGCCCGCAGCGTTGTTGTGAGTTCTTTTCCCTCTTCATCCACAAGATTTAACGTAATCACCTGTTCTGGGTTAGGCATAGTACGTACTGTCAAATCATAATTGATGGCAGAAATCCCAACAGGAGAACTACCCGGTGCAGGCATATCATGAAAAAGTGCTCGTATGCCAGCTTCAACAAATGCACTACCAGGTGAATATAAATTGTAATACAGGTCCAATTTACTGATCTCAGTACTATCTAAACCATAGGGAGGCCCAAATCCTAACACCATAATCTGAGCGTTAAGTAACTCTACCTGCTGTGCGAGGAAACTTTTTAACACATAAATATCAGGTAAGCCAGAATCATTACCCATCATCGCAAAAATAATCCAACGCGCTTCCCCCAAAGCATCCATGACACTGGCTGCCATTGTTGCCGTTTCGGTAGGTACTTCAGTAACAGTTAATGACTGAACGGCCAACGTATCACGCAATTGCTCAAAAGAAAATGACTTCACAAATTCAGAACGTACAACTCCGGTCCCTTCTGGACCATAAAATCGTAACAATGTATCAGGAACGGCCTCTGCCGACAACAAAGAATACGGCTGATCCACATCGCCATACTGCACATATTTTTCTTGTGTAAAAATGACTATCATTTCCCCCTCTTGAGGTATATTAGGCGAAATTCCCTCAGAGGATGGAAATAGAAGTGTCACTGCTTTCGCCGCAACTTGAGCATCTACGCTTTGCTCTTGTTCCAATGCCACATCTAATCCCGATTTTGCAGCCAGAACGGCATCTAAAGAGAAATCCGGATAAATACGACGTTTTAACGTTAGGATACGATACAGAGTCTCATCTACAGTTGTCTTCAATGTGGGATCAGACCCATACCGCGTAGTTAAAAAGTCCAGTGCATCACGTACATTCGCAAAATGCGTTTCCCAGCTTTCATCTGCCGCAAAACGATCCAGAATCAACAAATCATTCCCCGCCAAGATAGCTTCTTGAACCACACGACGCGTGTTAAAGGAGACACCACGTGGATCATAAAAACGACGAATAGATTTAAGTCCCAGATTATCGGCAACAAAAATCCCCCCCTCAGTACGCCAGGGTAACAACTCCTTCTGAGAAGCAACAAGTTTCAAAGCTTGTGCATCCAGACTAATGGGACGCGTCGTTAATCGAATATTGCCCTGCAGGCCACGATAACGAATATGAGTGACTAAAAACGCATCCGCTATATGCCCTTCCCCTGGGAGTCCCCCACGCGACATTGTAAAAAACGGAGCTAACTCTATCTGTTTTAATTGTTCAAGCGATTTTTGGACTGTTGATACCTCCTCTTCAAGTAAACGGTCCGCACTTCCTAAGCCTGGAAAATGTCGCGGCGCGACCACAAGTTGTCCGCCACTCCCCTGGCGTAAACCACGGATATAGGCCTTTCCCATTTCTCCAACCCAGAAAGGATCTCCTCCAAAAGTCCTTACCGCTATATCATAAGGCGCACTAGAATTAGGCGCGTAGAGAACATCCAGGTCAGGCCCCAGGAAGAAATTCACACCCACTTCCGTCAACTCCCGCCCCATAATATTACCTATCGTTTCAGCTAACGCCATATCCCAGGTAGCTCCTAAAGCCATTGAAGTAGGCAACATTGTAGTACCGGAAATAAATGTTGTAATAGGAACACCGTAACTTTCCGATTCTACAGCCACAAATAGGGGAATGTAGGGAGATATTTTCGCCGAGGTTAATTCGCCTTCTCCCGGTAAGATGAGTTGTTGTGCCGACTGATTAGTCAAACTCTGCAACTGTTGTGTCATAGAAATCAATGTCGCAGGTTCAACAGGAACAGAACCAAAATTCCCATTTTCCGGGCGTAACAGCACACCTCCAATACCATAATCACGGATAAGGGCAGCTATCGCGATCCTATCCACTGTAGTATCAAGAGTATCTGTGATTATCATACTCGACACTTCGGTACCGGGGAATGATACCATCATTAACTGTCCCACCTTCATACGAGGTGGCATTTGTGCTATAAGTTCAAGCACGGGGTCATCAGGAGATGGCTGCTGCGCGCGTAATCCAGGGACAAAGACCAATAGCAGCAACACCATCACCATCCCGCGCAATATCTTGCGGATTGGCATAAATTGATTCTCCTCTGAGGCAATTGTAACGCAGACTGTCAAGTTAGGCAAATTTGACATACATCCTCACTCTGGTACACTGTCACTTCAATGCTAATAAAAACCATACTCACCAAAATCCTGCGCTTTTTATGGCCGGCGATATTGCTGTTAAGTGCCTGTGGGGTCCAACCCTCACTGACAAACGTCTCAGTATATCCCTCAGTCATCACTCCTAATGGAGATGGGCAACACGATGCGAGTGAAATAAAATTCACTCTCAGGCGCAATGCGACCGTCAGCATTTATCTGGATTCTCAGAATAAAAATGGCAAAGTGCAACGTTTTGTTTTTCGACCTCCATCCACACTCTCTTCAAATCCAAAACCCTATACCGTTTATTTTAATGGGGTAGTGGAGAATTATACACACATTGATGATCCATACTATGATTTTGAGATTGTCAAACGGATGTTACCCGACGGAGATTATACCTGGCACATTATCGCCGAAGACACCATAGGAACACAGGAAGTTACCGGAACTTTAACCATTCAAAACGCAGATATATTACTACCCGGCATCCAGGGATTTTCAATCTATCCCAAAACCTTCTCCCCCAACCAAGATGGCATTGACGACCGCGTTACCGTCAACCTCATCCTCGATAAAGATGTTACAACCCTGCACGTATACTTGCTAGAAACAGATGAAACCATACACTACATTCCAGAAGATGAAACAAGACAAACCCATTCCAATGCCAAAGGGTGGCATACCTTCGATTATGATGGCGGTATTGATGTAGGAAATGACCCCCCATCAGATGGCACCTATATCATTTATGCCGAAGCTCAGGATAGTTCAGGCCAACATGTGATTGTCAGTGATACACTTACTATCCGCAACGCGGGTCTTCCCCGTGCCTACATAGCCAATGGAGAAGTTACATACTCAACCTCTGTGCTAGAATTGGGAGATACTTTATGTTATTCACTCACTGTAGAAAACGACAGTAATACCTATCTACGCACTACAGGTCCCTGGTCAGGTGCAACCTATCGCAGCGATCAAAATTTCAATACCCTCGGCTGGTCTGAAGAATCAGGAGTATTCCGTGTGGGTATGGATTTTGAAGGTGGATTGCGCAATTACCCGTTCCGATGGGGTATCGGACGACCTGATGATACCCTGGTAGAAATTGAAGGTTATTGGTATTTACCCCCCAGAGTGACATCCATCGTGACCGGGTGTATACAAGTCGTCGAATATCCCGCGAGCAATTCACTTTATTATTGGATGGGGTTAATCCATGAAGATGTAGCCATTGCAGAAGTTAATAATCATGTAGATGCTCATGCAGTTACCATCAAGAACAAATAAACATATCGCTATGACAAATAAACATTTACTCATCATTACATTTACACTACTCATATTACTCACACTGATAAGCTGTGGAAAGAAAGAGATCCTAGAAAATGTGACGCTCGCACCAGATACCATCAGCCCCAATGCTGATGGAACGACAGACTTAGCAAAGATAGAATTTCTACTCAATCGCAGTGCAACAGTCGCCATTTATCTCTACGATACTACCGGCCGCGAATATACTTTCCGTCCCCCCACCTCCCTGGCACTTAACGAAGACCCCTATACTGTTTATTTCGGAGGCATTGTAGAAGGGTTCACTGACCCTGGTGAAGCGTTACCGTATCACCTTCCCAAACGGATGCTCCCGGATGGAGTTTACACCTGGAAAATCGAGGCGATGACTGCAGATGCCGAGATAGGCGCCGTCACCGGACAACTCCGTATCTCAGAGGCCGACACCGCTCCTCCTGGCATACAGGATTTCCAAATTCAACCCACAGCCTTTTCTCCCAATCAAGATGGCATCCAGGATGCCGTAACCCTCAATCTCACATTAGAGAAAGACGTAGAGGCCCTTAACGTCTATCTGATAGGCATTGACGGTGTCCCGCAATATATATCAGAAGAAGAAAGTAATATTGCGCCTAACATGAAAGGTCCACACATCTTCAAATATGACGGTGGCATTGACGCCGGCAACGAACCGCCCCCTGATGGTAATTACGTCGTATACGCTGAAGCACGGGATAAAATGGGGCAACGAGCCATAGTCAGTCAGACACTGAAAATTCTCAACGCGGGATTACCTATGGCCTACATTGTGAACGGTAATGTGGAATTTTCCGACGTCACTTTGGTGCTTTCTGATACATTATGCTATACCCTCACCGTAGAAAACGACAGCGATACTTATATCCGCACCACAGGCCCCTGGCCCGGTACAAACTATCGCAGCGACCAAAACTTTAATACACTCGGTTGGCCTGAAGATGCAGGTATCTTCAGAATAGGTATGGATTTTGATACCAGTCTGCGCAATTATCCCTTTCGCTGGGGTTTAGGTCGACCAGGCGTGGAGTTAGTAGAACTCGATGGGCATTGGTATCTGCCACCGCGCGCCAGATCCCAGGTCACCGGGTGTGTACAAATCGTCGAAGTTCCTATCCGTAATCCACTTTATTACTGGATGGGCCTGCTCCACGAGGGAATGGAAACCGCAACCGTCAACAACCGCGTCGATCCACACTTCATCACGATATGGGAACCCTAAAGCTACTATATGGAACCGCGAATTAGTATCATTATCATCTCATGGAACGTGCGCGAACTACTAGACCATTGTCTGCTCTCACTACAAGCGGAATTAGCCCGTACTCCCATACAGGCTGACGTATGGATCGTGGACAATGCTTCTTACGACGGATCCACTGCAATGGTTAAAAAACAACACCCCTGGGTACAATTAGAAGAATTGGGGGAAAATCTAGGCTACGTCCAGGGCAATAACTACGTTTTAAAAAAACTTATCAACTGTAATTTGCCTGATTATATATGGCTACTCAACCCAGATACCGAGATTCACCCTGGTGCACTCAGCACACTGTGTGATTTTTTGGATACACATCCCCAAGTGGGATTGATTGGACCGCAGTTACTTAACACGGACGGCACCCGCCAGGAAAGCGCATTTCGTTTTCCCGATCTGTTACAACCTATGTTCGACCTTCATCTATTACCACAACGTTTCTACTACAGTCGCCTTAATGGACGGTATCCATTCACACTTTATACACACGGATCCCCCTTTCCCATTGACTTTCCGCTAGGGGCAGCTATGATGGCACGCGGTGAAGCGATCGCTCAGGTGGGATTATTGGACGAACGCTTTTTTATGTACTGCGAAGAAATAGACTGGGCATGGCGGATGCATAAAGCCGGTTGGCAAGTATGGTTGGTTCCAGCGGCAAAAATCACCCATCACAGTGGGGCCAGCGCCAATCAGGATCGCCCAACAACCACCGCTTATCTCTGGGAAAGCCGCGCGCGCCTTTATCGCAAGCACCGGGGGACACTCACCCGCTATCTGGTACGCACCCTAATCCGCCATAGATTCAAGGTATTGGACAAAACCTCCGCCTCCTCAGAATGGCACCGGACCTATCAGAAAATCTTAGCTGCGTGGGAATAAATCTATGCTCAAAACTGTTATCCTAACCCTGAATGAGGAACGCCACATCAGCGCGTGCATCGAAAGCGTATATTGGACCGATGAAGTTATAGTCTTTGATAGTTACAGCACCGATAACACTGTGACACTGGCTAAACAGGCCGGCGCGACTATTCTCCAACATTCCTTTGAACACTACTCCCAACAACGCAACGCGGCATTAGCAGCCGTCGAAGCTGAATGGATATTCTTTATTGATGCTGATGAACGCGCCACTCCCGAATTGGCGGCAGAAATCAAACACGTCATTGCAAGCGAAAACAAAGTGGGTTGGTGGGTACCTCGTTATAACTACATCCTCGGCCACCGGATGCGCGGTGCAGGTTGGCGTCCTGATTACCAACTGCGTTTACTGCGTCGTGACTGTGCCCACTATGATCCTAACCGCGCCGTCCATGAAATCGCAGAATTAGACGGCGAAGCTGGTTATTTGCAAGAATCGCTCATCCATTACAACTACGAAACCTTGCAACAATTTATTTCCAAACAACGCAAGTACACCGACTACGATGCCGGCATCTTATTAGAAAAAAATACACCCGTGCGCTTTTACACGCCTTACCGCGAAGCCCTACGACACTTTGGATGGCGTTTTTTCACGCTGGGCGGCTGGCGTGATAGCATCTACGGACTATTGCTTTGCACGTTAATGAGTTATTATGAAATGGTAAAATATCGCAAAGTACAACGGGCGAGGAATTCAAAAAAGTCGAAGGTCACAAGTTAAATGAATCATGTTTCATGTTTTGCATTTTACATTTGCTTATTGAGCATAATCTTCACGGCATTGCCGCTTCCTGTCAATGCCGCCCCCCACCCTCAAAACATTCCCGATCGACGCTTTGGGGTTATCGAAGCTTATGATGCACCCGGAGCTGCCAGCGCATTAGGCGCAGGTTGGACGCGCGTCACCTTTGAGTGGAACCAAATTCAGCCGGGAGGGCCCAATGATTGGATTGAATATCCCGTTGCCGATGCGGTATTGGATACAGAGCGAGCTGCCGGACGCGAAATTATAGGGTTAATTGTCACCACACCTGGATGGGCCACCGATTGGGGAAAAGGTGCAGGCGTGCCCCTCGGACTCTACTTACCTAACGACGATCCTAATAATGCCTGGGCTACTTTTATCCGCCAATTGATGAGCCGCCATGCCGGACGAATTCGCCACTGGATCATCTGGAATGAACCCGATATTTGGGAAACCAGTTTCCAATCCTGGGGAGGATCCGTCGAGGATTTTGTTCAACTGATGCGCGTGACCTATGATGTAGCCCATCAAGTGAACCCGGATATGGTTATCCACCTGGCAGCCGTCACCCACTGGTGGGATGCAAACTATGGACGAGAGCTATTTTTACGTCGTTTTCTCCAGATAGCGACTGCCGATACCAACGCTGCCGCTCATAACTATTACTTCGACGCCATTACCCTACACATCTACTTTAGCTCAGACAATGTGTATGATCTGAGCCGCTTTTACCTGGGATTACTAGGAGAGTTTGGTATCTACAAACCGCTATGGCTTGTAGAAACCAATGCCGCACCCTCCAATGACCCTTCCTGGCCCGTGCCTAACCCACAATTTAATATCTCCCAAGAAGAGCAGGCTATGTTTATCATACAAGACTTTGCGATGGCCCTGGCGGCCGGCGCGCAACGTATCGCCATCTACAAAATGACCGATCTCGACAGCGACACTGCCAATCCAGAACCCTTTGGTCTGGTACGGCGTGATGGTAGCCGACGCCCGGCGTTTACAGCCTACCAGGTCGCTACGCGCTATCTGGTAGGCTTTCAAAGTGCTACTCTTGACCGGCGCGATGAAGCTGCCGTTGTCACAGTACAACGCAGCGAGGGCTGGACAACTATCCTCTGGGCACGCGGACCGCAGGCCGTGACGGTCCAAGTTGCTGCCCATGCAGACTCCGCTATCCTGGTTGACTGGCAAGGCAACCGGCGCAGCATCGGAATACAAAACGGATTATACACTGTGGATCTGCCAGCAAGCTCCTGTTCACATCCAGGAAATCCATGTCTCATCGGCGGCCCTCCCTATTTGCTGGTAGAAGGCTCTATCACAGCCAGCGCGCCACCACTAAGCGTCGCCTCCGCCGGTCAACCTATAGCCACTGCTATCCCGACGACAGCAGCAGAAGAAAAGCAGCCCACAGCCATCTCAACAACAGAAGCACAGCAACAGCCTACATCTATACCACCAACAGTCACACCTACAACAACCCTCACACCCACGGCAACCCTCACACCCACAGCAACCCCTACGGGTACGGCAACACCGACTGCTACACCTACTCCCACCCCCACCGCTACTGTCCCACCTCCTACAGCAACGCCAACTCCTTATGCTTCTCCCACCTTGAGAACACTCCCCGCCCCTGTTCCAGAAAAATCATCACCACTACCTCTACCTTTGAAAATTAGCGGTGTTATACTCCTGGGAAGCATCGGATTATGGGTTATCAGCCGGCAAAGGATATCCAAATAAAATGGTATCACCCATACAGTCTGATCTACATCATAAAAATCGATCCCTGTTTATCCTTGCCAAGACTCAATTACTTATATTCATAACCCTAATGGTTGCCTGCACCCGCGCTACCTCATTACCGGAGATCTCTCCCTCTCCCTTGCCAACCTGGGGGCCGATGCCAACCCGCCTCCCATCTCCCACACCTACCTCCGCTATCGATATCCCATTACAAACGATGCGATTGGCCCTATCGCGTGGAGACCTGATAATAGCTCACACGGCATGGCAAGAAGCAAATGCGTATGCGCCTGGAGATGGCAGGGTACTTCAGGAAGGTGTGCGTCTGGCCCTGGCACAGAAAACATTCGCGGTCGCTGAGGCACGTGCATGGAAGGCCATCAGTGCGCGCCCCAAAGACGCAGAAACATGGGCGCTTCTAGGAACTGTACTCAACCATAGAGAAGAATACCACGCCGCCGATCAAGCATTTGCCATCGCCCAAACGCTCGATCCGACATTGAGTGAGGCCCTATTTACAGATCGTTGGCACGCGGCCCGGCAAACTCAAGACAACCAAATACTACAGGTTTTGGCTCAAACATACAGTCGCCAATTTCCAGGTGTACCGATGACATTTTACTATCAAGCCACAGCCCTCGTCGCAGCCGGTGATCCTAACTCAGCCATTAAGCTCCTGGTAGAAGTCTTGGAGGACCTCCCCGATGCTCCGGCAGCTTTATGGATGGCGTTAGGGCAAGCCTATTCAGCACGAGAAGCCTGGACAGAAGCGGTGATCGCCCTGGAAGTTGCAGGGAGCAAATTGGCACAGGGTGATCGTAGCCTCAGCGCGGACAGTGAAAATCCGGCCCACGCGCTCCCCCAAGCATTGGCAGAAGCATATATCGGCGCGGGGCAATGTACGAAAGCTGAACCCATCTACCGTTGGTTAAGCACACCATATCCCGAACTCAACGCCCGCGTTGAGGCTGCCATCCTCTGCCAAACCCCCACCCCAACATGGACCCCCTGGATTCCAAGCCAGCAATCCACCCCTACGCCCATACCGTAAACGCTTAAATTATCAATCTTATTGTCTCTGTACAACATAACAAAGACAAAAAAAGGCAAACCAGACTTTCCTCCGTGTTTGCCCTCTAACCGTTTGCCCTCTAACCTAATTAGAACTCAGCTACTGTCGCCGTCGCCGTCCACCCCCCAAAATCGAAAGGTAATACAGCATCGTAGACAAAGCTTGGGCTAATGCCGCTACATAGGTAAGTGCAGCCGCCGACAATACTTGACGCGCTCCACGTAACCCATCAGCATCGGTTAACAGATAACTCTGCTCTAGAAGTTGCATTGCGCGTCGACTGGCATCTAACTCCACAGGAAGTGTCACCAGAGCAAATACTACTGCACTGGCAAAGAAAAACACACCCGCTAACGCCAGGGAATGTGAATTGAACATCAGTCCCACCATAAATAAAATAGGGCCAAGCCAAGAAGTAAAATTGACCACCGGTACAAGACCAGAACGCAAACGCAACAAAGCAAATGCCTGGGCATCCTGCACCGCGTGGCCCACCTCATGGGCTACAATAGCAACCGCACCAACTGAAGCCGAACGTTCTACATCTGACGAAAGTCGTAAAACCTTATTGCGTGGATCGTAGTGATCGGTCAACTGCCCCGGCACACGCTCCACACGCACCGACAATCCGGCAGAACGCAATAGCGTCTGTGCCGCCTGTAAACCCGTAATACGCATTGCATTCGGAACCTGCAAATACTTACGATAAGCAGCACTCACGCGCCACTGCGCATACAGTGCCAATAGTAACGCCGGTAGTCCAAATATAAAATACATCGGATCCCAAAACATACCCCACTCCTTTTATATATTGTATGCGTTTAGTTTCGTGAGCAAACGGCGCCATTGACGGCAGCAAAGTGGCTAAAGCTGCAGGAAAGAGGTGTTTTTTCGTTGGCGGGCGTAGCCCGCCAACGAAAAAACATCCCTAAACCCGCGTTTCTGTCTGGCGCGGGTGACAGAAAACGGTAATCGCTCACAAAACTAAATGGTTATTCAAAATCGTTATGTGACACGGGTGAATCCGGATTTCACGAACAAAAACAGAAAAAAAACCGTTAGCGACTTGAGTTACCTATATAGCCAGCTCTTTCAGTAAACGATAAACTTATTATAAATCAAAACCATTAGAGATGCATCAGGAAACACAAAGCTCCTTTGCCGAGCAAGGAGCCTTGATAAGAATTCTTAATCACAATCAGAAACAGATTTCATCCTAACAGATCTGCCAACTGATTCAAAACACTGGAAACAGATTTTTTGTCCTGCGCAATACACGGTAACACGCCTACGTCCTTCGGTAAGGATAACAAACGTGCAATCTCATCAGGCGATAAAACCCGTTGAACATCCTGTTTGTTAGCAACAATAAGGTAAGGAACGTTTGCATATTTACGAAACAGACGAAGGATTTGTTTCGCATCAAGCAAAGATGCTTTATCTGCACTATCCACCAACAAAAGAAAAGCATCCATCTCTTTTGCTAAAATTTCCCACATAAATTCAAACCGCTCTTGACCTGGGGTTCCATAAAAATGCAGCATGGTATCCCCTAATCGTTTATGACCGTAATCCAACGCGACCGTTGTCTTCCCCTTATTTTCACTAATCAACGCAGGATCCGAAATTTGGCGCTCTGTTGTAACAATCTCAATATCACTAGCCGTCTGTACAAAAGCAGTTTTCCCAGCACTGAACGGGCCAGTGACTACTACTTTATATACCTTCATAATCCCCCCTAAAATATGGTTAAACTTTAATCGTGGGCACCCCTACGGAAATCCACAAACCGATATCCCATACCTCGCTCGGTAAAAATATACCGAGGTTCCGACAAATCAGGTTCGATCTTCTTTCTCAAGTAATTAATATAAAGTCGCAAATAAGAAATAGCGTCCTGATACTCATATCCCCATACTTTAGAAAGCAAAGTGCTGTGAGGCACAGTCCAACCCGCATTTTCAATCAAATGACGCAACAAGCGAAACTCAGTTGGACGCAGCTTTACCCGTTTGCCATCCACAATCACCTCACCCGTGTTAAAATCGACGCTGAGGTAATCATCTATTACCAGGATAGTAGATTCTTCTGGTAAGAGGGTTTGCGTCCTCCGCAACACAGCGCGCACTCGACTTACTAACTCACGTGGACTGAAAGGCTTTGTAATATAATCATCCGCCCCTAAATCCAGCCCTCGCACTTTATCATCTTCCGTATTGCGCACGGTCAACATAACTACTGGGACACTGGATAATTCACGAATCATCCCCAAGGTTTCAAAGCCATCCATTTCAGGCATCATGACGTCCAACAGAACGAGGTCCGGCATTGTCTCTCGAACCTGATCTATGGCTTCTAATCCATTATGCGCTTCAACGACCCGAAATCCCTCCATCTCCAAATTAATACGTACAAAACGGATGATCCGTAGTTCATCGTCAACAATCAATACAAGGGGATGGTTCTCAGAACTACTCACGGATGAAGGTAACAATCTCTTCCTCTCCCTCTGTAGGCAGAATCTCCACGCTGTGAATCCGGCTCCACGGGTAAAGTACCACGTTAGTCTCCGGCATTAAATAAGTAACATCACGGCCATCACGCAACCGAGGGGCCATTAAGGTAAGAAACTGTGCCGATGGATCCGGCAGTTCCTCCACTTCCCCAACTACAGCGTCTTCATTCAAAATATGCAATAAAATTGTATGTGGCATTATTTTCCTCCAGTCCCTAAGACTTTCCAGCCCCGGGGTTAAACAATCCCTATCCGTTTGAATAAATACGGATTTTCATCGCCATTGTACCCAACATCAACGCATCTCCATCACGGAAAGCATAGGGAAGATAAGGTGTCAAACGCTCACCATTCAAAAATGTTCCATTTGTACTGTCCAGGTCCTCTACAAAACAGGTGCCATCTCGCATATAAATCCGCGCGTGACGACGTGATACACCTTGTTCCAGGCCACCATCTGTCGTGAGATCGAGTTCTGGGAATATACCATGGGCAGCATCTAACCGACCGGCTAAAATCTCCCGGTCAGCAGATAACAACACCTTACGTCCACTCGCAAGCATTTCGACTTCAATACTTAATGCTGGACTCACCCCGCCTTCAGCCCCTCCCTCCGCACGCGGACGCGCTGGCCGCCCCTCTTCCTGCTCGGGAAGAGGCTCAGTACGTAAAGGGCCACCAGAAGGAAGATAAGTACCACATTGAACACAAAATAAGGTTCCTGGCAAGTTTTCAGCGCCACAAGACGGACAAATCACTTTACTGCTTCTTTGGGTCATACTTACCTCCGCACCACCTAATCTGAGGGGATTGACAGGCTACGAGTACCATAACGTAGCTTTTTACGCCCCCGTCCACTAGGATCCAAGCCTTTAGAAATACGGTCAACCTCTAACATCGCAGCTAAGGCCAAATCCCTATATTCCATATCAAACAAACGCGTCGCGGCAGCCTGTAAAAACCGCGTAGCCCGCGTTGAATCCCCTACCTCCAATGCTTGCCATGCGTTTTCCTGTAAACGATAAATACTCAAACGCGATAGAAAATTGAGCAACCGAGGAGGAACAATTTCCTGCACGGGATCAGTGGAGAAAACCAGTTGCACATCGCGCCGCACTGCCACTTTGCGAGCAGACGAAATCTCTTCAGCCTCCAAATCAAAACGCGCTACTCGACGTTCACCCAATTCCGCCTTATCTACCAATAATTCCAACACAATCACTACCGGCTCTTCAGCCGTCAACTTCCCAAGTGTGAGCCGATTATCACCGATATCGTTAAAAGTTTCCATGTAAGGCGCTACTCGATAAGCACCCTGAAGCGTCACATACGAGGCCAGATTCAACTTCAACGTCATTTTGCGCACTAACATCATATTTAATTCTTGAATCTGTCGCCGTAAGATGTCTTGAACCTGGGAGGGTACACTAATATACTCAGCCACGCCACCACCATAACGCGCCAGGGAATCCAGAAAAGCATCATTCCAATCCTCACCAATGCCCAATGCAGAGATAGAAATACCCTCGGCATTAGCCTGTCGTGCTTCTTGCAATGCAAACTCCTCATCCCCATAAGTACGTCCATCTGTCAACAAAATCACATGACTCGTATACGCACCTAGACCATGATACCGCCGGACTTCGTGCAAGCCGGTCAATAATCCCTGGTAAATCTCAGTACCTCCACCTGGTGACAAGGCCGCAACAGCCGAACTAAAGGCACGCTTCTCCTTAACCGGCGCCGATGCCGTCAGGATCTCAGCCCGGTCACTGAAAGCAACCAAAGCCAGCCGATCCTCTGTATGTAAAGATTCTAACAAATCCATAGCAGCAATTTTTACATTCCGCATTCGCACACCGCGCATCGAGGTACTGCGATCAATCACTAAAGCCAGATTCAAACGCTGGTCTCGCAAAGTGAGTTCACGCGCACCGGCAGGACGGATATCCACCAAGACATATAAAACCTGAGCATCATCCAAAAGCGGCAGTTCGGTACGACTGGTAAGAATTTCCACCGACAACGCACCTTCCTGAGAAAACCCACGCGCCTCACGTTGCCGATCATAGGCACGACGCAAGGTCAGATCGCGCAACACCTCGTACGCCTCTTGAATCGAGCGAAAATGTGCTGTATCCCCACCACTATCAGGATGATAACGCCGCGCTAGCTCTCGATAAGCGTGGCGTATTTCTTCAACACTAGCATACGACGAAACACCTAGAATCGCATAATAATCTTTATTCGCATCAATATTAGGCATCACAACTTCCTAATTTTACCCTGATCTTGATAATATGAAAATACGGATCCGGCACAGACGAAAAGCCTAACTCTTTCCATACAATATCTCGATTAAGATAACTGTAATATTATCGTTACCCCCAGCTTTATTCGCTGCGGCTACTAATTGAACGCAAGCTGACTGTACACTCGGCGACTCAGAAATCAAATGCCACATTTCTTCCTCTTCCACCATCCCCCACAACCCATCACTACACAACAATACCCGATCCCCATATTGAAGAGGAATTGTAAACACATCAATATCCAAACTCTCACCTTGCCCAACTGCCCGGTAGAGTACATTGCGTTGAGGATGAACCGCAGCCTCCTCCAAAGTGAGTTGCCCCATTTCCACCAACCGATTAACGAGAGAATGATCATTCGTCAATTGCCGGGGCTGTTCGCCAGAACGCAACAAGTACGCTCGACTATCTCCCACATGCCCCATAAACATCCGTGATCCCAACACCATTCCACAGGTCAACGTGCTACCACTACCCGGTACGTCATCTGTCACTTCACGATTGGCATAGGAAATAGCCTCTTGAACCGCTTCCGACAATGAAGGTTGTTCTCCGCCTTGCTCAGATTTCGTTAAAACAGATTGGTAAACATGTGAAAGCAAATAAGCTCCCGCAGATTGAACTGCTAAGGCACTGGCAATTTCTCCTGCATGATGTCCCCCCATCCCATCTGCTAACACAAATAGGCCAAAAGGCGGAAGTACCTCATCGGCAGCCTGCTCACCAGTAAAAACAAAGAGAGCATCTTCATTGTGATTTCGCACTTTTCCAACATCTGTCATCCACCCGGTAGCAAAACTCCCCCCACAATGCCGTACCTCAGGCCCGGGAGGTAATTCTGTTGTAGTTGACACAGCAGTAGATAACTCATCTTCTACCTCAACATGATTATCCACAGATGCAGGTAATACTTCAACAGGGGGCACTGCTTCAGCCTCTGACACTGTTCTGGATGTAACATCAGATGGCGTTTTATTAAACAACTGTTGGAAAAAGGATTTAAATCTACTCATAATATTATGTCCTCTCCTTATGAGTTTGACTGACATTAATAATCACGCTGGGATAGCATACACATAGTGGTCAGCGGATCCAAAATATATTATACCATCTACAATATCGGGCGCCCCAGTAATAGGACCATCCGTCTGATACCGCCAGCGCACAGTGCCAGTGCGAGCATCAAAGTAATACAAAGCTCCATCTACACTCCCAATGTACATACCATCATTGTAGACCGTCGGAGACCCCGTCACCTGATTCTCGGTCTGGTACCGCCAAATAACACGGCTGCTTTCAGCATCAAGTGCATAAACATAACCATCTACAGATCCAAAGAAAATAATGCCCTCCCAAACAGCAGCAGTAGACACCACTGCCCCGCCAGTACGATATTTCCATGCTGCCCATCCCGAACGAATATCCAATGCATAAAAGTTCCAATCCAGGGATCCCACAAACAAGAACCCATCCTCTACCACAGGGGAGGCAAGAATACCACGCCTGGCCCGGTAACGCCAACGCATCTCACGCCCCATACCTAATGCATAGACTCCCCCCATCTGACAGGTAAAAAAGATCGTGTTTTCCGTAATCAAGGGCTGAGTGCGAATTTCACCATCCGCAGCATACGTCCAAGCAATTCTACCCGAGGGCGCATGAATTGCATACAGATTTTTATCATCTGAACCAATGAAAACATGTCCGAATTCACCATAGGGAGATGAAAATATACGTCCTTTTGTTGGCGCCGTCCACATTAAACGCCCTGTTTTTATATCTAATGCATACACTACTTTATCACTAGACCCAAAAATTACCATATCATTAATAACCAAGGGTTTAGAAGCAATACCATCTTCCGCCGGATATTTCCAGATAAATTTACCGGTTTCAGCATTTAGAGCATATAGATTATGATCGTAAGAGGGAACAAATACCATATCCTCATAAACTGTGACCGCACCCCGGATCTCATCCTCACATGCAAAACGCCACAGTGGCTTTACATTGCCGGTACCAAAAGCTGCCGTCTCTCCATGAACACTGCCACCGACGCCCTTTCCGCCGGGTAAACTTAACATAACTCGCTTAAATTCTTCGGCAGAACCCCAACGCTTATTAATATCATATTCCAAAGATTTATTGATAACTTCTACTAACTCACGTGAAACCGTAGGATTGGTTTGATGGATAGGACGTTCATGGAAAGAAAATGGAGGTTCCATACGAGGGTCCTTCTTACTCAACATATGGTGAAGGGTTGCCCCTAACGCATAGATATCTCCTCGTGGTTCGGCTATACCCCGATATTGCTCCGGCGGAGAATAGCCCTCCGTTCCAATCATTGTCCCTTTCTCACCACTCTGAAATAGCTTCGCAATACCGAAATCAATCAAACGAATCCGAGAATGATCATCCAACATTACATTAGCCGGCTTTAAATCCCGAAAGATAATAGGACGGGGCTTATGATTATGCAAGTAAGATAACACATCACATAACTGAACCGTCCAATCAATAACTAGTGATTCAGAAATAAATCCTTCTCCCTCCACCAACAATTCCTCAAGATTCTTACCCGAAACAAACTCCATCACCAGATAGCTACGCGCTCCCTCCGTAAAGAAGTCATAGACCTGGGGAATAGCCGGATGGCTCAAAGTGGCCAAAATACTAGCCTCGCGCTCAAACGTACGAATAATAACCTGCCGCACCTGCGGATCTGCCGCCGTATTAAACATCTCCTTAACAGCGCAAACACGCATCACGCCAGGAAAGCGCAAATCCTGTGCCTTATAGACGGCGCCCATTCCCCCTAACCCTACAACACCCAAAATCTTGTAGCGATTCTGAAGTTGAACGCCTTCCTTTAACAATCCCTCCGCCGGCTTTTTCTGAGCTTCAACATCGCGGGCAAGGGGTGTCACTCTCTGGGTACCCGCTGCGGCTTCAACGGGTTGCACTCCGGCTCCCTTAGGCCCACCTGCCGCAGAAGGCTGTAAAGCAACAGCTTTTGTAGTTGCCGCCGGTGGAGGAGAAACAGTCCGAGTATGCATATCTTCACTAACAGTGGGACGCTCTGGAGGAGGAACATTGGATTCTATAGATAGGGGTTTTCGCAATCTTTGGGAAAGGCCACGCGTGCGCCGAGTTTCCATTTTCTTGGTACCAAGATCATTTTCCTGTATCGAATCTTCATTCCTATGTCCCATACAACCATCCCTTCACATATAGAGGCTAAGCTGATTATAAGAGCAATCGTAAGAAAAGGCAAACGCAACCCCCAGGGCTATCGCATTTGGATGGTGTTCACCTTCCCGGAAGCTATTAGCAGCCTAGTCAACCCGAAAATTTGCAGCATGACTACGTGTTTGGACTACATGATATGTTGGTAGCTTCCGGGAAGGTTCATGCGATAGCCC
>JAFGFI010000110.1 GCA_016931185.1 Anaerolineae bacterium | reverse complement strand
GTAGGTAAAAGAGGGTAGGGTTGCGGGCGGTACTCCGCCCGCAACCCTACCACTTTATATCTTGGCCTTTAGGCCATAAATTTTCATTGAACTACTAGTGAACTCACTGCGTTAATGCGTTATTCCCCTGTTAATTTCAAGTAATCTATGTTAAAATTATCGCACCCTATAGACGATTGTCAAATGGTAGTGTTATAGGAGACCGTATGCCAGAATATCCCGATGTTATTGTCTATATTGAGCGTCTGCGTTATTTTGTCCAGGGTCAACCTTTGCAGCACATTCGGATTGTGCATCCTTTTGTACTTCGTACCACGGCTCCTCCCATTCACGCGCTCGAAGGCCGGCTACTGATTGCTCTTGAGCGGATAGGAAAGCGCATTGTTTTTGATTTTGGTGAGGAGATGTTCCTTGTTTTGCACCTGATGATCAGTGGTCGTTTGCATTGGCAGAAAGTAGGGGCGAAGGTCCCGGCTAAACGGGGACTGGCCGCCCTGGATTTCCCTAATGGTACGTTACTCCTTACGGAATCTTCAAGCCAGAAGCAGGCCAGCCTACATTTGGTTGCCGGGCGAGATAGGCTCCGAACTTTTGATCGTGGCGGGTTAGAGGTAGTATCCGCTACCGCAGAGGCGTTTCGTATTGCGATTCAGGCGGAAAACCATACTCTCAAACGCGCACTCACCGATCAGAGTATTTTAAGCGGGATTGGCAACGCTTATTCGGACGAAATTCTACATCGCGCGCGATTGTCGCCCTTCTTACTCACCCAGTCATTAACGGAGGAACAGATTACACAGTTGTTCCAGGCAACTAAGGACGTTCTCACGGAATGGGTTGAGCGCTTGCGCGCTGAGGTGGAAGATGGTTTTCCCGGCAAAGTGACGGCTTTTCATCCTGATATGGCTGTTCATGGCCGTTACGGACAACCCTGTCCGGTGTGTGGGACGAAAGTGCAGCGAATTCAATATGCGGCGAATGAGACTAATTACTGTCCACGTTGCCAGACGGAGGGACGGCTGTTGGCAGATCGCGCTTTGTCCCGGTTGTTGAAGGAGGATTGGCCTCGTACGGTTGAGGAATTGGAAGATAGACAGAAGAGATAGCTATGATTTAAAAAGAGGAAAGTGTGGATGATTTGCGATAATAATTGGATATGATGCCGGACTTTAACAGGAGGATAAAAGTATGGATGTGTGGAATTCAAAAATCCAAGGGATTATGGATGGTCATGTTCACATGGACACCATTGCTGAAGAGGCGTCCCTGTTGGACATTTGTGAAGCCACGGGTATCACGACGATGGCGCTGGTTTCTATTCAAGACCCGGCGGCGGGAGCTGGCCTGCCACAATCACTCTATATGAAAGCGCGTTACCCGGAGCGGTTTTTTGTCTTTGCCGGGTTAAATCATGCAACACAGCTTTCCGGGGGGCGCGTTAAGGCTTTATCCCTGGCAGAACAGGTGGATATGTTTGTTGAATTAGGATGCGATGGCATCAAGATGATCGAGGGTAAGCCGACTTCTCGCCAACGGATGGATATCCCGGTGACGGATCCCTACTTTGCCGAGTACTGGGCGCGGGTTGAGGAGGTAGGATTGCCCATTGTATGGCACGTGAACGATCCGGAGGAATTCTGGAACCCGGAGCGTATTCCCGGTTGGGCCAAGGAGCGTAACTGGGGATACGGGCCTGATGATGTACAGAAGGAGTCGCTTTACGCAGAGGTGGATGAGGTGCTGGCGCGACATCCTAAACTTAAGATCACTTTTGCGCATTTTTACTTTCTCTCAGCAGACCTGGAGCGGGCAGGGCGTTTCTTTGATATGCATCCGACGGCCCGCTTTGACCTCGCGCCCGGCGTTGAAATGCTCTATAACCTTTCCCGCGATCCCGACGCCAGTCGCGCGTTTTTCATCAAGTATGCTGACCGTATTGTTTTCGGGACCGATCTGTTCAGCCGTTTATCTGTGGCGCAGGCACGCGCGCGGGCCGGCATCGTTTTTCGTTGGTTGGAGAGTGAAGATACCTTCCATGTCCCTGAAGAAGCCGACTTTTTGCTTGGTCCACCCGAAGATGGGACGATCCGGGGAATGGCATTGCCTGTCGAGGTGTTGACGCGTATCTATCGCGACAATTTCATTCGTTTGGCCGGATCTGTGCCGTGTGCATTGAATGTATCCTTAGCCGTTGAAGAATGTCGTCGTCTGGCCGCGATGGCGGAAGTGTTTTCCGGCACGCCCGCTGCTGAAACCGAAGCCGCGCGGGTGGCAATGCAATTGACAAGCGAGGAATGTAATGAATGATCTTGTAACGATCAAGGAGATTCAGGAAGATCCTTTGCGAATTGCCACCTTATGTTATCTGCCCGTTCCTGGGGATGGACGGGATAAGACATTGGTTACTTTTCGCCCATTGTTGGCTCGTGATGCGCGCAGGCTTGGGCAGTATTTTCTTGGGCTTTCCGATGAGACCCGGCGCCGTTATGGGCCACATCCTTTTGATCAAGCTACGGCTGATATGTTGTGCGCCGAGTTAAATTACGCGCAGACCTTGCGGATGCTCGCTACACTGGACTTGGAAGAAGCCGAGCAGGTGATCGCTTATTTTATCCTGGTGTTGGGTGTGTTGGAGCGGGATGCGGCGCGATATGCACGTTTAGCAATCCCACTTGCCCCCGATACAGATTGTACACTTGCACCCTCTGTGGCTGATGCCTTTCAGAGCAGGGGCCTTGGTAGTCTGATGATGGAGCATTTAATCCGGGTGGCAGTGCGATTAGGGCGTAAGCGAATGGTGTTGATGGGAGGAACCCAGGCGACAAACGCGCGCGCGATTCATTTCTACCAGAAACATGGCTTTCGAAAAGTTGGGGAGTTTGAAAAACCCCCCGGTTTTAATAACTATGATATGATACTGGAATTCTAACAAAGCATCTTTCTAATCTCTAATTTTTTATTTTCAAGGGAGCATATAATGACAGAAGTTCATCTAACACTTGATAATTTGGACGACATTCTATCGGCAAAGTTGACTCCAGATAAGGTGGCGCAAGCCAAGACCTTATTCCTCAAACGTCTGGCGAAGCAGGCGCATCGTCTGTACCAGGGTAAAATGCAAACGTTGCCTAAGGCGGGTGTGTTTGGCTTCAACTGGTTTAACGTTTGGTATACGCCGGGCGTTTCACAGGTTTCGACAACTATCCGCGATGATAACGATACATCCTATGAACTTACCAATCGCGGGAACTTGGTCGCCGTAGTCAGCGACTCTACACGTGTCTTGGGAGATGGCAACTGCACGCCGCCCGGTGGGTTGGGTGTGATGGAGGGCAAGTCATTTCTGATGAAGTATCTCGGTGCGGTGGATGCAACCGCATTGTGTATTGACAGTCGCAATGCCCAAGGGGAACACGAAGCCGGTAGAATTATCGACTTTGTGAAGATGGTACAGCCGAGTTTCGGGGCGATCAATCTTGAGGATATCTCGCAGCCTAATTGTTACAAAGTCCTGGATACGCTGCGAGCGGAGTGTGATATACCTGTCTGGCATGATGATGCCCAAGGGACGGCATGCGTTACCCTGGCCGGGTTGATCAACGCTCTCAAATTGGCGGATAAAAAGATAGCGGATGCGAAGATGGTCTTTCTCGGCGCGGGGGCATCGAACACGACCATCGTGCGCATTATCATCGCTGCCGGGGGGAATCCGGAGAATATGATCGTATTTGACTCCAAAGGCGGGCTGCATAAGGGACGCGCCGACATCCAGGCGGATACACGCTTCTATCGCAAGTGGGAATTGTGTGAGCAGACCAATCCCCGGCAGATCGACGATTTTGATGAAGCTCTGACGGGTGCGGACGTTCTCATTGCCGCATCTCGCCCCGGTCCAGGCGTGATTCAACCGGCTTCGATTAAGTTGATGGCCCCCAAGTCCATTGTTTTCGCCTGCGCCAATCCGGTGCCGGAGATTTATCCTTACGCGGCTAAAGAAGCTGGAGCGTTCATTGTCGCTACCGGGCGGGGTGATTTCCCCAACCAGGTCAACAACTCCCTCGGTTTTCCCGGCATTCTCAAGGGGACACTCCTGGTGCGGGCGCGGGGGATCTCCGATGGGATGGCGATTGCAGCCGCCAACTCCCTCGCGGCTTTCGCCGAAAAACGTGGCATTGATCCTGATAATATCATTGCGCGGATGGATGAGGCGGATGTTTTCGCCCAGGAAGCGACGGATGTGGCGATGCAGGCTATCGAAGAGGGATTGGCCCGTGTTACTCGCACCCGCGAGGAGATTTTCAAAACGGCTGCTGATGAAATCGCGCAGACACGCGCGCTGATCGAGCATTTGATTGAGGCGGATTTTATCGCGCAGCCCCCCCAGGCGATGCTCCAAGATGCCCTGGATTGGGCCATTAGGTCGGTTTCATAGCTAACCCATAATCAAAATCGTTATGGGACACGGATAACACGGATTTCTCTTTGTTTTCATCCGTTGGGGTATTTGCGAAGGATTTAGAAATGGATGACGGCGTAGTTTTTTTCATGTTGGTTTCCTCGGTTGAACAGCAGGCGGGGGCGCAAATGTTGCTGGATAGCTTGCGCGCGTTTGGCGGCCCGCTGTGTGCCAGCCCCGTCTGGATTTTTGAGGCTAATCCAGGGGGCGTAGCATGTGAACACCTGAAAGCGCCGGGTGTCCACATTTTTCCCCTGACCGTGCCCGAAACATTGGGTAACTATTGGTTTGCACGGAAGGTTTGGGCCTGTCTACAGGCGGAAGTGCAGGCAGAAGGGAAGGCACGTTCATTGGTGTGGTTGGCGCCAGATTGTCTCATCGTCAAACCGCCGGTGTTGTTTGATCTTTCCCTGCAAATGGAAGGGACTCCGGCTGCCGATGTTGCTATGCGGCCTGTGCATATTAAAAACATCGGGTGTCCGGTCGCGGCGCCGCCGGATGGCTTCTGGCGAAGGGTATACGCGGCAGCCGGTATGCAGGATGTTGGATTCACGGTTGAACCTTTTATCAACCCCGAGCCGATTCGCGCGTACTTTAACTCTCACGTCTTTGCCGTCAATCCTGCCAAGGGGGTGTTTCGCCAATGGGGAGCACATTTTGAGGCATTGGTCCGCGACGCAACGTTCCAGACCGAGGTATGCCAGGATCAACTGCACCAGATCTTCCTGCATCAGGCTGTGCTAAGTGTGTTAACGGTCAAGATATTAGATGTTGACCGGATTCGCATTTTGCCGCCGGCCTATAGCTACCCTTATAATCTGCATGATAAGGTTTCATCAGAACGGCGCGCGCGAGTTCTCAACGACCTGGTCTGCTTGACGTACGAAGATCGCACTCTAGACCCCGCGTTGGTGGATGACATCAAGATTGAGGAACCGTTAAAGACGTGGCTGGCCCGGCATTACAGTGAGCGTCCACGCAGCTAAAGCTGCCCTTTAAGGGGTCTTTTTCGCTGCTGCACGCAGCGCAGTAGCGAAAAAGACCCTAACGCCTATTATATTTTCTGCAATACTTGTATTGCGCTTTCAATTGAACGCTTGTCTTTGGTATTTAATTCTGGGGCGGTGGCCCATGTTTCATATTGCGGTAGCAACGGCGCGAAATCCGGCAGCAGTTTTTTCCCCATACTGCGAATGACGTCGCATAATACCCACGTCGCGGCAGGATTGATGGGTGGAATGTGACGCGCGAGAAAGTCACGCGCGGCTGTTGTATCTCCGCGCGCAGCAATGCGGATGGCGAAGCTAACCGCGCGCTTTGACATCGGTTTCTTCGTCCAAGAGGACTTGTTCCGCGAGGGCAAGGCAGCGTGGTGTATATATGCCGTTTTTCATTGCGAGGCGTCCGGCCACGGTGATGCAAGCACGACGCACCCACTTGTTATCATCCTTAATATGTGTCTCAAGTGTGGGCAGCCATATTTCCGGTTTTTTGCGCACAATGGGTTCTAATGCGTACATCGCCAGTTGGTCGGCGTCTTCCCATGTGATGCAGGTGCGGCACAATGTGATAATCTGGGGAATTAACCTCTCCGGTTTCGCCAATTCCATCCCCAGGATATGTACCGCGACCACGCGCCCTTCGCGTCCATAGTCGTTCCACAAGTATTGCGCCAACAGGAGGTACTCATTTACTTGCTTGCGGGCAACCTTGCCGATGTCTTGCCCTATAGCTTTCAGTACCGGGACAGGGATGCCGATGGTCTCTTGCTGCGCGCGTTGTTCGGCTTTGATGCCCTCCATACTTTTGGGTGTATGTTGGAGCCATAGAGTGCGCAATGCGTCGGCGGTGGCGGTAGGTGATGATGGCATGTGTTTTGCTAAGATTTGTGTAACTTGATCTGTGATTTCTGATTTCATTTTCCTTCTCTTTTTTCGCTCCGGCTTAAGAAATTGATCAGCATAGGATTCACAACGTCGGGCCGCTCATAGTGGGCGATATGCCCCGCATTTTCTATGGGATGAAATTCGATATGAGGTATCGCTGCGCGCACCTGTTCATTGATGATAAAGGGAACCGTCTGATCGTAACGCCCCCATATAAGCAAAGTGGGGCGATCCTGCTGGCCCACGCGCCGGTATGCATCGGCCATTGTGTTGATCGGCCCATGCCGGAGCGTTGAGAGCAGCGCGCGCCGGAATCCCCGGTATTGCATCTGCACGCGATATTGCTCCTGGAATTCGGGGAGCTTGTCCCGGACGTAGAAATCTTTTGCCAATCCCGCGACGATCAGCTTTTCCGTAAGGAGGTCAAAAAGCCATTCTCCTAGGTGGGGGAGGCGCACCAATCTGACCCCCAGGGATTTGGGAAGCGGGAAACCCGCCGGGCCGAGCATGGCTAACCTGCGCACGCGGTCGGGATGTTGTGCGGTAAATCCTACCGCTATCGCGCCGCCCATTGAAAGCCCCACGAGATCGATGTTTGTGCCGAGGTCAAGCGCATTGACCAGATCGAGCAATTGCCGTTCGTACAGCGCCTGGTTATAAACGACGTCAGGGCGATCCGAGTAGCCACGTCCAAAGAGGTCGTAGCGCAACACCCGGAATCCGGCGGCTACCAGCCCCGTGAACGTTGGATCCCAGATGAAGTAGGGCACGGAGAATCCGTGGATCAACACGACCGGTGTGCTGCCCTCCGGTCCTGCCAATTCGTAATGTGTGAAGCCGTCAGAAAGCTGCACAAACTGCCCCGGTGAGGACGAGCGCGCGGCTTTGTCTAAAGTGAGAGTTTCTCCATGAAAATGATAGACCATACTTTTCCTTAGCTCATAATAACGAAAGATGTTTTCTGTCCTGCGCCTACCGTGAGCACGAGCTGCTGTTCGTCATATAACAATTGACGGTGCGTCCAGTGGAGCGGTCGTTAGTACAGGAGAAGAATCGTCCGGATGCAGGGTTGGACGGCATATTTTTGCCGCTGGTCTCCGGTTCAGACAGATCATACTGTTTCCTCCGAGGGCCGAGAGCGGCCAATCCACCGGTGGACTAATGCGGCGTATGTACGATATTCCTCACCGAACTTCGCTGCGAGGTATCTCTCTTCCGGTGTTATCAGAACGTAGTGGCAGGCGACAAGTGCCGGAATAAGCAGCACCAAGCCCCAGGGAAAGTTAACGGCCAGCGCGATCCCCGCCAGAACGCAAACACCACCCAGGTAGAGGGGGTTTCGTGAGATTGAGAAAACGCCCGTAGTGATAACCTTGCTGGTCGGACGCCCCGGATCGGTCGGCTGGCTATGGCGTGTAAATTCCCGGCGCGCAAGGATAACGAGGGTGGTGCCGATGATGATGAGGGCAGCGCCCATAGGGACGATAACCAAGGTAAGGAGACCGCGTGGGAGTGAGAAAGGCACAACGAGTTGCAGTCCTATTGCGACAAGAAAGGGAATGCCAAATATCACCTCGAAGATTTGCCACCAGCGCCTATGCGCAACATCTGTCGACATCCTGGTTAACCCCCTTCATTTTCCAACAGTTTACTAGACGCCCATCAATAGCGGGATGCTGACGTTCAGTTGAAGTACAATTATCTCAACCCAATCCAATATCCTGCAAGCGCGCATCCGCAACACAGCACCGGCGCGAACAAAAACGTGATCCACAACAGCCGGTAAACTGGCAAACTTCCTAAAAGCGCGCAGGGGTGTCGATAACTGCGACGATAGCCGCGCTGGGTCGATGCAATATTAACCCACTCCGGCCAAGTTAGTTGGCCGTAATTGCTCTACACCTTGCTCTATTGTTGAAATAAGCTTAGGTGGAAATGAAACTTTTTTCCCCTCTTCAGATTTTTCTCGTGCTTTCAAGGATTGGTAAATAGTGCGTAAATCATAGCCGTGTTTTTTTGCGTAAACTTCTCGTGCTTGACGTATCTCAACTATGATTGAATCTTCCCACATATTATCATCCCTCGTTTTCTAACAACTCTTGCGGAGTACAAATTGTAGGAGGCTCGTAACCCGCAACACGACACAATCGTTCTATTTGTTTGCGCAAGATGGCATTGGCTAAGTGCCTACAATTCCAAGTCAGTAAGTAATCCACGCCATTTGTAGTTGCAACGGCAATGTGCAATGCATCCATACTCGCCTTGCGTGGCAAAATCTCATTTTGTATAAATCTTTCTGCTAAGTCGACGGCAGCCTCATTCAATATTAACCGGGGAAGATCAGCGATAGTCCGCAACCGTTCCCTGGCAGCATCCGGATCTCCGCTACGAATTTCTTCAAGTGCCAATTGTGATACATAGAGATCGAAATCAGTACGTCGTTCTTGCCACCATTCTTGAGTAAGTTGTTGATTAGCCGCGATAATTAAATTGCGACTTGGCCGCGCAGTAAGATAACTAACAATGGATGTCTCAACATAAACTCTTGGTTTTGCCTTGTTCATCGATCAAACTTATTCCCATAATCGGATGGTGTAAATTGAGCGCGAGTTTCTAACAATCCTAAAATGGGACTCAATCTCCAATAGCAGTATAGGCTAGTTCGAGTGCGTGTCAACAGCACCGTAATCTACCTTTCGGTAACATTATCTTTTGGTTTGATATATGCGTGTTAGGTAGCGTTTTCCATCGAGTAACAAGTACGAATGTACCTCGTTAGTCTGAGCGTGGACCTCTACTTTGATTTCCGCTTTGTTAAACTTGATTGGTTGCCATGTCTCAGCATTCACACTCCATCTCTTATCAACCCAGCCCAACAATAGGCTGTTATTACAAAGAAAATCAGCCGGTATTTCAGAACCGTCGTCCCAAATGATTGAATGAGCGTTTGGATGGATTATGATCTTTCTTGTGTTAACTGCGCAGTCCAGTGCTGTAACCGGATCCATTTTTAAGTAAGGTGCAAGGTTTATTGCGCGCACACTATCGTCCTCGAAGAATAGCTCGAGGTAGTAATCAATTCGGATAACTCGTTTTATCTCATGCATATCATTCAGAATGAAGCTACCTCACGGCGTGGTTAATCTGCTAGGCGGATGCGGGAAACCGCCTTTACCAACGGGTAACCCCAAAGCGCGTAGCGTGGTTGAAAAGCACCAGGATTAGCCTGTGCGACGCTCTGCCTTCCGTTCCAGATGTTTCCTATTCCACTGCTCCATATTCCGAGCCCGTCCGGATTCATCGTGGCTGCGGATAAATGCTTCGCTAATCACATCGTCCCCATACTCACCATCAGTCACGAGACGATGGGTTAGGTCTTGAAACAGGGCACGGAGAGCATCCATGCGCGTCAGGTATCCGGTATAGTCACATGCCGGTGCGTTCAATGCAACCAGCACCCGATCCGCAAAGCCTTCTGGTAGCCAAGGTAACGTCAGCAAGGAAGACATCTCCCGGTTCCGCCAGGGACGCCAGTGACGGTTATAGGCAAACAAAGCTTGTGCCAAGTATTCGTATGCCGCCTGCAACCGATCGTGCGCGATAATAGCCCCAAGTCTCTCCCAACGTCGTTGTGGTTTATCGCCCGACAAGTGTTGATCCAGCCATGTGATCGCCTCGTCTAGCTTGGCTGTCCGTATGTTGTCGGTATATGTTGTGCGCGTCGCTATTAACTCGGCAACTTGTCCAGAGCGGTCGAAAGCCAGCCATCCCTCGTGCAATTCTGCGCATCGCTCCTCAGCCCACTCGTAGGATGGGTCAGCCCACTGGACAAGGTCGAAACGGGCAAAGTCAAACTGTATACCTTCCTCTAGTCCCGGCTCTGGGCTGAAGATGCTGTGAAATGAGCTGTCAGATGGACACCAGATGAATTCAGCCGGAACGACGTACCAGTCAAGGGGATCGAGGAAAATGATAGCGTCAATGTCAGAATCTGGCCGGGCTAAGCCACTGGCAATGCTACCGATCCCAATGACAGCCTGTATTGCCGGTTCGGGCACAAGTTCACACTCAATGAAGGCCGTCAAGTCTTGTCGCTTCTGAATTGTTGCTAAAGTAGTCAGTATTCCCCTCCCTTGCTAACAATTAGGCTCATAGTATAGCTCCTCAAGTGGTAATAGGCAGTTCTTCTCATATATTACGCTCTTGGTATCTTTCGGGTTGCAGATGTGCTTGAAGTGCGTCCCAAAAAACTGAATTAGCTGCGCCCAGAGTTGACGCGTGCCGCCTTACGCGTAGAATACCTTTACCCCAAAGGCAGGAAGGTGGGAGTAGGTCCACCGTGTAGGTTAACCTGTTCTCGGTTTTCAGCTAAAAGTTCATTGTGTTTTAAGGAAGAAATAAAAAAACAGTTAAGGAAACATGTTATGCATACAAAAGATATAAATTATAACGAAGCCCAAATTCAGACTTATATTTTACCCGACGTATTGACCTTCGCTGACCACATTCCTGTGACTGATGCTACTGCGTGGCGGCATCGGCGGCAGGAAATTCTTGACCTGTTCGTCCATCACGTTTACGGCAGGTTGCCGGGCCGCCCGGCAGCAATGTCGTCTGCGGTGACATCGATGGATATGGCTGCGCTGGATGGTCGAGCGGTGCGTAAGGAAGTGACGGTCCGTTTCACAGCAGATAAAGATGGCCCGCAGATGCACATTCTTATGTATCTTCCCCCCGTTGCGCCGCGTCCGGTTCCCGTATTTATGGGTTTGAATTTTCTCGGCAACCATACGCTACATTCTGATCCTGGTATTACACTCTCCAAGGCGTGGGTATGGGGGACCGCGGAGATGGGAGTGGAAAATAACCGGGCCACCGAAGCTGCACGGGGGACTGCTGCCTCACGCTGGCCGGTGGAACGTGTCCTCGAACGGGGGTATGCATTGGCTTCAATCTATTGTGGCGACCTCGATCCGGATTTCCACGATGGGTTTCAGAATGGCGTACATACTCTTTTTCCCCGTGATGATACGGTAGGTGATGCCTGGGGGACGATTGGGGCGTGGGCCTGGGGGCTAAGCCGCGCGATGGATTATTTTGAGACTGATGCCGATCTTGACGCTAAGCGTGTGGCCGTTATGGGACACTCGCGTCTGGGCAAGACAGCACTGTGGGCCGGAGCCATGGATGAACGCTTTGCGCTGGTTATTTCTAATAATTCCGGTTGTGGTGGCGCGGCCCTCTCCCGGCGACATTTTGGGGAAACGGTCAAGGCAATCAACGACCGTTTTCCACATTGGTTCTGCACAAACTTTAAGCAATACAACGACAATGAGGATGCGCTACCGGTAGACCAACACCAACTTCTAGCTCTCATCGCGCCGCGTCCCCTTTATGTTGCGAGTGCAGAAGAAGATTTGTGGTCTGACCCACGTGGTGAGTTCTTGTCTGCGCATCACGCCAGCGCAGTTTACCAATTTTTGGGCACTGAGGGTCTGCCCGCAGATGAGATGCCTGGCCTCAATCAGCCCGTTATGGGATGTATTGGCTACCACATCCGTCCCGGCAAACATGATGTGCTACCTTACGATTGGGAACGTTTCATGGACTTTGCTGATCTGCATCTATAATAGCAATATCAGACAGACCGGAATCTCTGTTCTAACTACTTATTAGGGAGGTAATGGATGACAACGCAATCGGATCCTTGGGTTAATGTGCGAACCCGCCATGATTTACCGGCAGATGAGGTCATTTCAGCTTTGCAGAAAGAAATACGGCGGGGACATACAGAGAATGCCGCGTTGTTGGCGTATGAAATGGCGACGACCAGCCCGGAATTGGAACAATATCTCTGGTATCGCTTGTTAGTTATTTCTGTCGAGGATATTGGGATGGGAGCGCCTCAAGCTCCTGTGTTGATGCACGCGCTTTATCAGATCAATCAGACCTTTGGACATCGTGGGGGAGAGTATTTGCTCCTTATTACTCACGCGGTACGTTACTTGTGTACATGCCGGAAAGATCGTGCCAGTGATGAGATGATTAACTGGATTAAGCACGCGGTTGAAATTGAAGGTGTGTTACCCACTATCCCAGACTATGCTCTGGATATGCATACGGCGCGGGGAAAAGCATTGGGACGTGGATCGCGCCACTTTTGGGAAACTGGCGCCCTCCTTGATCCTGAACTCCCTGATCGAGATACTGATTACCGCCAACGTATCCTGGACTTGTTGGAAAAGGCTGACTTGAGTTAGCAAGAACGTGAAACGCAATGCGTAAAACGTAAAAACTCATGTTTTACGCATTGCGTTTTGTAATGATATGTTTTCCAATTGTGAAACATATGCATAGTAAAAGACGCCATCTTCATCATATACAAATAAGACCTTCATCAAATCTTCACGGACACCTGTTATTATACAAGCATCAAAACAAAGTCATAAATACGGAGGTATTGAGAGATGAAGAAGTGGACGATATGGATGATGGGGTTGGTAGTTGTATTGGTGTTGGCGTTCCCGGCAGTAACGTTAGCGGCGGGGGGACCTCCCGCCGGCCGTGGGCGAGGCAGTGGGGAGCAGCAAGGTAATGGCATTGGACAAACCGGAACGGTTCCCGTAGTTACAGGCACGTTGACTGCCGAACAAGAAGCAGCACTGGTGGATTTTTGGATGGATGAATATAGGGCGTTGATGACGTATCAGGCAGTTATAGCACAGTTTGGTGAAGTACAACCGTTTACCAGTATTGTGCAGGCTGAGCAGAGCCATCTTGCGGCGGTGGAACGTATCTTCTCGCGCTATGGACTGAGTGTGCCCGCAACTTCCGTGATTGATGTCCCGGTATTTGATTCTGTTGAGGCCGCGTGCGCGGCAGGAGTACAAGCCGAGGTTGATAATGCTGCCTTGTATGACGCGCTGTTGGGAGGATTCACACAGTCGGATATTCTGCAAGTTGCCAACAATCTGCGCAATGCCTCCCTGAACAATCATCTTCCTGCTTTCGAGGCTTGTTCTAGTGGAGAATATATTGGGAGTACAGGGAGTGGTGGCGTTGGGTATCGCGGCGGCGCGATGGATACGACAGGAAGTATGGGAAGTGGCGCGCCATCCGGTCAGGGGTATGGAGCGGCAACGGCTCCTGGGACAGAATATGCTTCTCGCGGTAATGCCCAGGCTCCCCGACTCAACATGCAAAATGTAGATTGTCCAGTATTTCAAGATTAACGCTTGCGCAGTCGCGTCATTATTTTAATAAACGCAAAAGATTCCCCGGTTATTGTAACCGGGGAATCTTTTTTTGTAACATATTTTTTGAGATGGCAGTCGAATAAGGCGTAAAAATCCGCCTATATCGGGTACATTGCGCCGTATCTGTTACATAGTATAATCGTTAAAAGATTTAGAAATGATAGTATTAACGATAAGGTTGTAAGTGAAATGGAAAGATTACAGATTATTCCCCTGGGTGGTTTAGGGGAAGTTGGAAAAAATATGATGGCCCTGGAATATGGGCGCAACATCCTGATTATTGATGTGGGGATGATGTTCCCGGAAAGTGATATGCCGGGAGTAGATTATATTATCCCCGACTATCGCTATTTGCGTGGCAAGGAAGACCGCATCCGGGGTGTTGTGATTACACACGGGCACGAGGACCATATCGGTGCATTGCCTCACTTTTTAGAGGAGTTCCAGGTACCCGTATATGCGACTAAATTGACCCGTGGCTTGATCGAGGTGAAACTGCGTCAGGATATCAAAAAGTTTATTAAATTGAATACCATTGTACCGGGGGATATTATTCGCCTGGGACCCTTCAATGTAGAACCCTATCACGTGTGTCATAGTATTCCTGATGCAGTAGGATTAGGGATTGATACGCCAGTAGGTTTGGTTGTCCATAGTGGCGATTTTAAGTTGGATCACACCCCTGTAGATGGATGGCCCACAGATATTGCAAAATTGGCGGATTTTAGTCAGCGCGGCGTGTTGGCATTGTTAGCTGATAGCACCAACTCTGGCGACCCCGGTACAACGCCTTCTGAACGCACATTGACGGCGACGCTGGAAAATGTGTTCCGCCAGGCAAAGGGCCGTGTGATTGTGGCAACGTTCGCCTCGTTAATCTCGCGCATCCAACAGGTTATGGATGTGGCAAAAGAATTCGGACGTAAAGTTGCAATTGCAGGGACATCTATGGTGGAAAATGTTAAGATGGCCCGCCGTCTCGGTTACATTGATGTGCCGGAGAATTTACTCCTATCCTTACAAGAAATGAACCGTTTGCCCCCCCATCAAGTCACCATCCTGGCAACTGGATCACAGGGTGAACCGCGCTCCATTATGGGACGTTTAGCCCAGGGGCAACATTCATCGTTGCGGATTGTGCCGGGAGATACAGTTGTGCTTTCCTCACACACTATTCCAGGTAATGAGGAAACCGTGGGGCGTGTCATCAACCGGCTATTCCAAAAAGAAGCTAATGTGTTGTATCATCCGGTGGCCCCAGTCCATGTTTCCGGACATGCCAGTCAAGAAGAGCAGAAAATGCTGCTCAATATTTTGCGTCCTAAGTTTTTCATTCCTATCCATGGTGAGCTACGTCATCTCAAGCAGCACGCCATCCTGGCACAACAACTTAACATTGAAAAACAGAATATCGCTGTGGTTGAGAACGGGTATGTACTCCGTTTTACAAAAGATGAAGACGAACAGCGTATGGAAGTGGGTGAGCGATTGCCCGGTGGCTATGTTTTTGTGGATGGTACGTGGATTGGTGATGGGGTAAGCTCCCAGATAGTACACGACCGTGATGCTTTGGCCGCGGCGGGGATATGTAGTGTCGCGTTTAAATATGAACGGCGGCGGGCAGCGCTGGTAGGTACACCACGTGTGATTACCCGAGGCATTGCTGTGGATGAAGTTTTGGAGGAATTGGTTCCCCAGGTTGAAGAAGTAACACGACGCGCATTGCAAACATTGCGTCCCAACACAGCCCCAGAAGATGCGGAGCAAGCCGTTGCTCGGTCCGTTTCGGATTTCTTCTATGAGCAGGCCAAAAATCGGCCTGAGATGATCGTGGTCGCGTTGTCGGCGTAATGTTCCATTCGGAAATGGTACGCCATTCAGAAGTGGCGCGCTGTTCAGGAATGGTGTGCTATTTAGAAATGACGCGCACCGTTCAGAGATAACGTTTTTGAAGATGGCCCATATTCTCTTTATTTACAAACAGTTTCCTGCCCTCTCGGTAGGCCATGCCGGGGGGGAGTCGCTTTTTAGATTGATGGCGGCATTACATCGGCGGGGACACCGGATCTCGTTGGTGGCGCGTATTATGGATGAGGAACAGCTATTGTGGCCTGAAGTAGAGGCTATTTGCGAGTACATCTACACAACGCCTCACCATCGCACGTTACCTGGACCACGCCCATTGGCATTGCTGCGCAGTTATCTGGCGTTGCGTCATCTTACTAAGCGTGTCCTGCGCGAGATACAACCAGATCTGGTTCATGTGGAAACGACCCAAACCGCCATTATTTTAATGGGTGTCTCCTTACCGCCAGCATCATTTCGCACCCAAGATGTAAACTGGTTTCTACAACAACAGCAAGTAGCTCATCAACATGGTATAAGGCGATTGATCGCGCAAATGAGGGCATGGGTTTTTCGCGCGTTTGAACCGTTGCTCTATCGTCGTTATGACATTTTACTGGCCATATCCGAAGGGGATCGGCAGTTATTACAACCCGTTTGTGTGTCACCTCCATTATTGTTATTACCACTTGCGCCTCTCACCACTCCCAGTATGACTCCTGCTTTTTCCATCTCCGAAGGGTACGTGGACACAAATACCACGGATACAGACACTTCTCCTATCACCCTTCACCATCCCAATATTCTTTTCGTTGGTGCGATGTCCCGTGACCATAATCTTAACGGTGTTACTTGGTTTCTCGATCAGGTATGGCCTCGCATTTTGGCACAGATTTCTGATGTACATTTTTACATTGTTGGTGGTGGGCCGCCGGATGTACTGCGCGCGCGCGCGGATAACACTATAACCGTCACCGGTTTTGTGGATGATCTTGCCTCCTGGTATCGCGCTGCCGATGTATTTGTCTCGCCGTTGTTAGTTGCGGGTGGATTATTGCAGAAAGTGGTGGATGCAATGGCAATGGCTGTTCCTGTGGTGGCGACATCCGTATGTAACCATGGCATCAGCGCAAAGCCAGGTGAACATCTGATTACTGCTGATACACCCGCTACTTTTGCAGACGCTGTTGTCCATTTATTACAGATGCCAAACATTCGTCAGCGCCTGGGTGTAGCTGGGCAGCAATTGATTTACAAGCATTACAATACAGAGCGGGCTATTGATGAATGGGAAGCCGCATTATTAGCATTATTATCAGAACAAAACATGAAACGTGAAGCATAGAATGTGATTTTTGATTCGCCACTCATAATTCATAACTTGTATTAAGGAGAGCATAAGTGAGACGAAAAAATTTCGCTGCTGCTTTTTTTGCCGGGATACTGACCGTTACCCTACTTGGCATTGGCGCTGTTGTGGTGTGGTTTGCGATCAACTGGGTCCGTGGATCTATGGCGATGCCTGGTGTGGTGCCAGGATTACCGAGTAGCGTCGGGCCCAGCGAGAATGTTACGTATGAATCCGGGGCCATTGTGCCCAACTGGTCCGGGACAGAACGCGTGACGGTACTGGCATTGGGCATTGACGAACGTGAACAGGAAGAAGGCCCGTGGCGTACAGATACAATCATGGTTCTCACGCTCGATCCCGTAGCTAAACAAGGAGGTGTACTCTCCATTCCTCGTGATCTTTGGGTTCCTATCCCTGGTTATAAAGACGGACGTATCAATACCGCGCACTTCTTGGGGGATCTCTATGGGTATCCTGGGGGGGGGCCCGCCCTGGCTCGTGACACAGTGGAGTATAACCTGGGTGAACCTATTCATTATTACGCCCGGATCAATTTCCAGGGATTTGTAGAGTTGGTAAATCTGATTGGCGGGGTTGATATTTACGTGGATGAAACTATCAACGATCCTACGTACCCCGATTACAACTATGGCTACGATCCACTATACATTGAAGCGGGATTTCATCACTTTGATGGAGAAATGGCGCTCAAATATGCTCGCACGCGCCATGGGAGTTCAGACTTTGATCGCGCGCGACGCCAGCAACAGGTAATGTTGGCTGTATTGGATCGCGTGACCAGTATGGAAATGTTGCCCACGTTGGCAAAGAACATGCCCAAGCTTTATGATATTATGCAAGCTTCCGTGCAAACAGATCTAGCCCTCGACCAGATTTTAGCATTGGCAAATGTGACCACTCAGGTTGAACATACCAACATTCGTTTTGGTGTAATTGACCAAACCAGCACGCAGCCATGGGTAACGCCCGATGGCGCGCAAGTATTGGTCCCCATCCGGGAGAAAATGCGCGAAGTTCGGGATTACATATTTACTGCAACACTTCCCACCCCAACGGTAACTTTGCCTCAGGTCACACAATCATTACCTGAGCAAGAATTGCCGCCTACTGCTATTCCCACAGTAACCCCGGACACAACTACGGTTGCTGTGCTCAACGGCACTCCGCAGGGTGGATTGGCAAGCACAACAGCAGAGTACTTAAAATCTAATGGCGTTAATGTAATCCAGGTGGGCAACGCTACGCGACAGGATTACGCCAACACAATGATTGTGATGTACCGCGATCAACCTACCACCGCTGCGCGACTGGCCGGATTGCTTAATCTTTCTACGTCTGTCATTGTGAGTGGAAACGATCCCAATGCCGCGCAGGATATTGTCATTATTTTAGGCGTGGACTACAAGCAACCGTAGGTTGCCGCAACCTACGGTTGCCGCACCGGTATTCTCATCATCTCCTGTCATGGTATGGTATAATCTTTGAGAAAATTTAAAGTTATTGGCGTCATTACATTCCCGAAGGGGAATGTTTCTAGGGGCCAAGATTATGGGATGGTTCAAGTTACCTCTACACTTTATGCCCTATCGAGTGTAAAAGTGTAAAGGTAAAAAGCAGGGTTTCTAAACCTTGCCAAAAATATTAAGGCTTTATTTAAATAGAGATATGGCATCAACAACAAGTCGCATATTAGTAGAAAAGGTACCGGTTTCCGTGATTATTAGAGTTAGCCTGGTTATCATTTTTTTAGTCGTCACCGGGCTAGCGAGTTTTGTTGTCTATACACGTGTCCGCGAAGAAGTGGCCCGTTCGGAAATTTTGCCGGAATTCACGATCAAGAAGACCACTGAGCACAATGAAAGTCCCAATGTGGATCGGCCAGCGGGAGAAACGTTACCGGTATGGACCGGGACGGATCCGGTCACCGTTCTGATTTTGGGGATTGATGAGCGAGCACAGGAAGAAGAGGACTACTGGCGCACGGACACGATGATCTTGGCTACGTTGGATCCGGTCACTATGCGGGCCGGGGTACTTTCCATCCCCCGTGATTTGTGGGTCCCCATCCCTGGGTATACCGAGAACCGCATCAACACCGCGCATTTTATCGGTGATGCCTATGATCACCCCGGAGGCGGCCCGGCATTGGCGGTGGAGACTGTACAATATAACCTGGGGGTGGAAATTGATTACTATGTGCGTCTCAACTTTCGTGCCTTTGTAGATTTGGTAGATGTGATTGGGGGGATTGATATTGATGTACCCGAAACAATAGACGATCCCACTTATCCGGATTATAGTAATGGGTATGATCCGTTTCACATAGAAGCTGGCTCTCACCATCTCTATGGTGAAGAGGCTCTCAAGTACGCGCGCACTCGCTACTCCTCCGGCGGCGACTTTGATCGCGCCCGTCGCCAGCAGCAGGTTATCCAGGCTATCTTAAAACGGGTGACGGATCTGAATTTATTACCACAACTGGCGGCCCGTGCACCGGAGATCGTAGCAATGGTGGAAAATTCTACCAAGATAGACCCTAATTTGCAGTTGGATGAGATTATCGCGCTGGCGAACTTGGGGCTTAAGGTGGATTCTGAAAACATCCACTATTACGTAATTGATGAAACGTGTACCCTATTCCAGACTACGCCCGATGAGCAAATGATCCTCGTGCCCTTGCGTGACAGAATTCGTGAGGTGCGCGATAAGGTGTTTGGTCTGACCAATGGCACTGATCAGATCCAGACGGTGGAAGATGAAGCTGCGACCGTGTCCGTCCTCAATGGTACAGAACAAGCTGGTCTGGCTTTTTCCACCGGCCAATATCTCGAAGCTAATGGAGTTCCCATCACGCTTTATGATAATGCAGATCGCCAAGATTACGATACGTCACTGGTGATCTTAAATCGTGCTAAACCGGCGACGGCAGAGCAAATCCTTTCGCTGTTACAATTGCCAGAATCCGCTGTGGTTAACGGCTCCAACCCTACCGCCGAGTTTGACGTGGTGGTCATTTTGGGAGCGGATTACATAGCAATACAACAGGGCCTTCCGATACCACAATAGTGTGGGCGAAGAGTTAAGAGTGAGGAATTAGGAAATGAGCTTGCATTTCTTAACCCGTAACTCCTAACTCATTCTGACCTGCCAAGTGGCTGCATAATGATGTAGTTAAATCCGTTCATAGGGATATGTTCTACCAGACCGTAATGTTGCCCAATGGCGGCTAAGATAGGCGGGGGGTAGAATTGCGCGCGCATGATTACCAACCCAAAATCCTCGCGGCGAATCATCGCTTCCAGTTCGGTTATATCTAACAAGCCATTGTTATAAAGATTGAGCAGTTGGGTAGGATTGGTCACCACAGGCTTACCCCCTAGCATCGTGAACGCGGCTTCTTCGCTAAAGACGGGCTTATCGGTGCTGCGAACGTAGTCCATAATCTTCGCACCGCCCTCATGGTCACGAGGTAGCATTAAGTGGCCAACCTGCGAATAGCCAACGGCATCATAGTAAGGGTAATCAGCATACGCCGAATGACCTGCTACTCCCAACACACGGGCCAGCGTGCCAAACAACGGGCCAGAAGTAGGTAAGTGTAACATCCTTGTGGATTGCACAAGAAAGAGCAGGGGGACTAGCACGACAAATGTTTGTGACCATTGGGGGCGATTATCTACCAACCAATCGCGCACTTTACCAACTGTGAAGCCGGAGAGTATAATAGCTGCAGCCACCGACGAGATCCAGTACGCTTCGCCTGCCCCCCACTTGCCAGACATCAGCCCGGTACCAAGCACGCAGACAAACCATAACGAATAAACAGAGAATTGCCCGAAGTATGCCTCGTAGAATGTATAGCCCAGGGCTAACAAGACAAAAAGTGTATGAATTTTGAACCAGGATTTAACCAGGGCGATCAATTGTGGAAACATGAACTCGTTGACATTAGCCGAGATGGTATTGAGCCACCATTGCCCATCCGTGACCCAGTTAATCGCCAGGAAGACCCATACAAACAACGCACCGAATATCATAACAAACCCAATCGCGCGCTGAGGACTGCGCAGGAAAAGATACCCGAAAATGGCGGCTGCCGTGAATACAGAGAGCTGTTTGGTATACCCGGCAATGAATAAGAATCCTAATCCCAATAAAGTGTTGCGCATTCCGTGTTTTTCGTCCTCGGTTCCCGCGATAAAGAAAACCGCCAGGGTCTCCAGCAGGATCATCGTCAAATGTTGGCGGCAAAGTGGGCCAATGTGGTAGACAAAGTTCGAGGCGGTATATGCCAATGCGGAGAGCAGGGGGATAAAAATACCCCCTACACGCCGCCGCACCGTCCACCCAATAGCAGCAGCGGTGAGTAGGGAAATGATGAAAGAAAGGATACGTCCGGCCAGCAAACGTTGCCCCAACAGAGGGAAAAAGAGTAAGGTTAACAGGTGAAATACCGGAGGATAATTAGAAGCATAAAATGGGTAAACATCGGCATCCCGGTAAGGCCACTTTCCCTGACTGTGCAAGATAGCATCATATAGCTCGAAACTTTCCCCCTGGTCGTAGTCGTAGGGCCAATGGAAGAGGTCAATTGCGTAGACAATGTATACGCCCAGGTAAAATAAAAAGGCTAATAGGGCCAAGAGTGCCAATCCACGTCCGATCCATAACCACGGATGCGTGGGGTCTGCCACTGGCGCAAACCAGGCATCGACAATTGTGTGGTGTGGAGCTTCTCTCGCAGCGGCAGGCATCGTGCCCTGTCGCAACATAGGCAACCCCATTAAAGCCACACCCAGCCCGGCCAATAGCAACATACGTTCTACTGGGCCGATACCGCCCCATGCCCCCACGCCCAGACGTCCTATCACGAGGAGTAGTAAATCTCCTCCCAGGCCTACTACGATGATGAAAATGCCTAATTGTTTTTTTGTTATAGGTTGGTTCATAGTGAGCATTATAACGGGACTGGTATAGTGTGCAACTTGACATATACTTTTACGTAAATTAGAGTAATATAACTACCTGTAGGATACATAATTTTCAAAGGAATTACCCATTAACGACTGGCGTTCACCAGCAGTAGGATGAAAAATTGAATCCGTAATTCGTTATTCGTAATTCGCTATTTT
>JAFGFI010000109.1 GCA_016931185.1 Anaerolineae bacterium | reverse complement strand
TCTGGGGTGGGTACATCCAGCCCGGCGCGAAGACGGTCTTACCGGGCGAGGCGTATGCCAAAATCTCAATGCGCCTGGTGCCGGATCAAAAGCCCAAGGAGGTCGCGCGTCTCGTGGCCGATTACTTGAGGCAGATTGCCCCGCCTGCCGTGACCGTCGAAGTGCGCGACCTGCACGGCGGCGACGGCGCGATTGTGCGGCGCGACAGCCCGGCGATGAAGGCGGCGTTCCGCGCTTACGCCGAGACGTTCGGCGTCGAGCCGCTCTTTGTCCGTGAGGGCGGCTCGATTCCCGTCGTGGCGACGTTCCAGAAGGCGCTCGGCATCGAGACGATCCTGATGGGCTTTGGCCTCCCCGACGACCGGCTGCACTCGCCGAATGAGAAGTTCCACATCCCGGCGTTTTACAAAGGCATCGAGACGGTGATCCGGTTTTTGGCGGGATTGCGGGATGCCGGATTGTGATCCGGCAGAAGCGATTGCCGGAGACTGCTGGATTGTGATCCAGCAGAAGCGAATGGCTAATTTAATGCTTGCGGCGGATTACAATCCGCCGCTGTGGTTTTCTCCTGACCGGATTGCCGCGCGTAGTTGCGCAAACACATTCCCCCGGCGGGGTACATCCCGAACTGCTCGTAGAACGATTGCACGTCCGCGTCGCAGAGCAGGTCGATCATGTACAAGTCTTGCAAGCGTTCCAACATCCGGCGCACCAGCGTTTGGCCGATGCCTTGGTGCTGGTACGCCGGCAGCACTTCGAGGAATGGGATGTAAGCCGCGAGCACGCCATCCGTGATCGCCGTGATGAAGCCGACGACCTGCCCGGTTGACGTGTCCACTGCCAGTACGACTACGTCACTGTTGCGCAGCAGGCGCAGGTGGGTTCCTGGCGTCGGCGGGTTCGGCCAGTTGACGAAGAAGCCGTGCAGGTGGTCGGGGGTGATGCCTTCTGTTGAGTTTAGGTATTCGATCATTGGGCTATGGATGTGGTTGACTATGGAGTTTTAGCGAACCTCAATGCGTAACGACAAATCTGTTTCGACTTCCGCTAATCGTTCGTTGTAAAGCTTTAGTATCTCTTTCAGAACACTGAAAAAGTCCTTTTTTTCTTCTGTCGCTAGTTCAATGATGTTTAACGCGACAAAATCTTCAATGGCGATGATGGTCAAATCCTTATCAATGCCTTCGTCTTGCGCCAGGATACGCGCTTTGTTCTCTTGTTCGCGGGGGATTAACAGCAGTGGAAGCAACCCAGCTTTGATGTTTTGAGCGCATTTCTGCAAAACATCCCGTGATGGCGCAGAAGTAACGTGGTAAACCAGGTGTGAGATAGCGAAGTCCCCTGCCCGTTCCGTTTGCTTGTCCCCGGCGTGCGCAGGATGATTTGGAATATCTATGCCTTTGAAGCGTCTTGCCAGTTTTGCGCCCACAAGTTGTTGTTCAACCACACCGCCAGAGCGTCCTTTGGCGTTTTCCACAATGATGTTCACCCATGTTGTTGGCGCTTGCCGGCGATCTATATCGAATCTCAGATTCGGCCGTTGTAGCCATTTGTTGGCAAGATCTCTCAAATCTGCGATAAGTTCCAATAGCAATTCTTCTCTCGTCTCTGCAGGCATTTCTGTCAATGTTCGGCCCCATTCAAATTGCTCAAACAACCGTTGCCCATCTTGGTGCCCCTGGCGCGTGGTGACTTCCTTCAAATAGGTGCGTGGAATGTCGTAAGATTCCAGAATGGTTCTTAATCCTGAGCGCGCCCCGCTGACTTCACCGCCTTGTGAGATCACTTGCTCGCGCGTTGCTGGGCATGTGCACCGGAGATGGTCCAGGACAACAATACCTATTGCCACAGTGTTCCGGGCAATCTTTTTATTGCGAGTACATGACTCAAGCCATTCATTGAGGGTGCGGCGGCTCTGTTGCTTCATTTCCTCCACTGATGCAGCTTTCAAATCATTGCTCAACTTGTTGCTCCTTATCTTCTAGCGCATGACGTATTTTGGCCCTGACGCTGGCGATGTCGTCCATTTCATGCTCCCAGATGCGAATTACGATCCAACCATCTTGTCGCAATTGCGCGTTGTGCTGGTGTGCCAATTCAATATTGCGTTTGATCTTTTTCTCCCAATACTCATGGTTCGTTTTGGGTAACGGCCGCTTACACTGGGGACACCCATGCCAAAAACAACCATCAATAAATATAGCGATGCGCCAGTCAATAAAAGCGATATCTGGTTTGCCGGTTATAGTATCTGCGTTCTTTTTCCATCCCCGCACGCCCATTCCCGCTAACATTGCCCAAAATCGTTTCTCTAATTGCGTGCCTTTGCCTTTCACGGCCCGCATAGTCTTTTGGCGATCTTCAGGGCTGAGATTGTCGCTCATGCTCAAATAAGAAAAGCTGCGCGTCGGGCAAGGGAGCTTGATATACCATAGAGCTATGCTCCGCTAAAGGGTTGAGAATATGCTGGGCAATCCACGAAATGACCGGGACGCACACGGCATCGCCAAATCCAGTTAGAGCTTGCACCCCATTTGCCGTGATAGGATACTTATCAGGGACGCCTTGTAGCCGTGCATATTCTCTGGGCGTCATCACACGCATTTTGATGGTCCCTTGTCCCGCCCTGATCAAAAATTGCTTGCCGCTGCCGCCGACCGCGGTACGGAGACACCCGGACAAATCATCGTCGCGGACTTCAGCGCGTTGTTGCCCTTCGCGGCGGCGGCGAAAAAAGGTTCGATAGGCGAAATGTTGGCCTGATATAAGTTCTGCAACCCTTTCATAGTGCCTCTCTTTCATCATGGCGAGATGCCGGTTCACTTCATCCTCGGGCCACCACCGTTGATCTGTATCGCTCAACGGTTCAATGATGTCAGCTACGCCGGAAGATTTGAGGGGGGGCGGTTCAGGAATAGCGTTATAGAACCAACGCAAGTCCTTATTGGCGATAAGGCTTTTCTTCAGTTGAGCGGAGAGTAGAGATTTAGGGCGGGTGAGGACCAACTCGACAGTAGTATGCATGACTGGCAAACGCGTGCCAATCAAGAACACACGCAACCGGCTTTGCGGTGTAAATCTCAAGGCATCTAGCATAATCACATCACAAGCGTACCCCAACTCATTGAGCGCCTGAACCGTAATTCTAAAATCCATACCGTGATTGGAGTACAGCCAACCAGGGACATTCTCCACCAACACTAAAGGTGGAGCGGATTCACCTTGTCCCTTTAACACTTTAATAAATCCCCAAAAGGCGCTGGAATGGTCGCCGTTGATAATGCCGTTCATATTCCCGGCTAATGAGAGGTCAATGCAAGGGAAAGAACATGTGGCCAAGGTAGCCGAGGGAATGCTCGACGGTGTGATGTTAAAAATATCGTCAACGACGTAATGCGCATTAGCATCAGGAAAGAACATCGCATACATCTCATATTTTTTCTCTGAAATGTCGTTGGCGAAAACGACTTGCCAGCCATAAGGCTGCAAGCCCATCCTGACCAGCCCGATGCCGGCGAAATATTCGGCTACTGTCAACTGCAAAAATGATTGTTCCATCTATCAGCTATCCCGTTGTAAAACTTAAACCGGTGTCATTATTCGTTTTTTGGCAGGTTCCTGACCCATAACCCGCTGTCTTGCATATCGTCGCGGTCTTGCCACATTCCAATGAAAGGCTCATCAGTCAACTTAATGCGCTTGCTCCTCTTAACCGGCGCTATTGTTGGGTAACGCGTTTTCAAGAAAGCGACAAAGTCCAGGACTTGTTGCTGCGCCTCTGGCGGCAATGACGTTATTTCACGGGCAATATTCGCGGTTTCCATACGTAATCCCTTTACTTAGGTCATTTCTAGCGCGTCAACTGTCCTACATTTGATGCTTTCGTGGCCTGCTGGCTAACGGCTTGACTCAGGGCGACATTCACATTAGGTATTCAGGCTGACCTCTTCTTGATTTTAGGTATCCATCAATTGTTTATGCAATGATCGAGGCAGACGCACCACAAATTTACCACTGTAATCTGCGGTTTTGCGCGGCAATGGAATGTCCACTCCGTCTTCAAGCGCGCTTTCGATCCAGGCGCGTTTAGCATCTTCGATCAT
>JAFGFI010000108.1 GCA_016931185.1 Anaerolineae bacterium | reverse complement strand
GGCGTGATCCTGTAGCCTGGCGGTTGACCGCCGGGCGCTGACCGCAGTGCGCCATTACCGGATTATTTTCTTAACCTTCATTAGCCGTGCAATCCGGCTCAAAGTGTAACTTTTGGGGTAGATACGTCACCCTAATAAAAAGTGTCCGGTAGCTAGTTCTTAGGTGTGCCTTGAGCGTTTTTAACGTTTGGGTGTATACTCGTTGGTGATCAATCGTTGTATTCTCCTGTAAAGTAGGGAAGCATTGAATAGTTTACTGAACTACGATAGCCGCGATCCCTTCGATGTGCCGGCTTTTTTGCTGTATCACGGTTTTCCGAAAACTGTTGAACATAGCGCGAATGTGGCCGCCGAGGCTGAATGCCTGGCGCGTCGTCTTGGGGAAGATTGCGCGCGGGCGCAGCAGGCCGCCTGGTTGCATGATGTGAGTGTTGTTATCCCCACTGCCGAAAGGGTGCCGTTGGCACAATCATTGGGGATGGAGGTATTGCCTGAAGAAGCAGCGTTTCCCATGATCCTGCACCAGCGGCTCTCGGCAGTGTTGGCCCGCGAGATCTTTGGCGTGCAGGATGAAACCGTTTTGAGCGCGATAGCCTGCCACACCACCCTCAAACCCAATGCCACCTGTTTGGACAAAGTCGTATTCCTGGCAGATAAGCTGGCCTGGGATCAGCCAGGGATACCGCCTTACCTGTCCGATATGCGCGCTGCCTTAGATCGGTCGCTAGATGCCGCCGTCTTTGTATACTTGCGCTATCTGTGGGATATGCGGGAGACATTGCGGGTTATCCACCCGTGGTTCGTCGCCGCTTACCAAGAATACAAGGGGCGAGAATCGAGGATCGAAAATCAAGAAATGAGGATTTGACTTTCTAATCCCTGCTCTTCCTTCAAAATCAACCGCGTGCGCGTGCAGCGACGTGGGATGTCGGTCATCCCCAACGCTTTGAGAACTTCGTCCGGACGTCCGGTTGCGCCGGGACGCGCGGAGACACGTAGCCACAGAGCGGCAGACCAGGGCGGTGGGGCGGTTTCGACGCGCAATATTTCGATAAGAGGGCGCAGGTTGTAAGTTTTTCCCCGGTATTTGTGCCCCCGCTTGGGCAGCATGCGTGTCTCGGCCTGCATCAGGCCGGTAACGGCGTTTTGCAATGTGTCATAGTCAATGTCACGCAACGCCACGTGGTATTCGGCAGCAATGAGAATTTCTGAAAGTGGCGGGCCGTCGTCCGGCACAGTTTCCACGTGTTGGATATGCAGGTCCTCCAATGTGTAAGCCTGTAGCGCCGCAAGAATATTCTCTGCCCTAGCGGGGGTGTGAAGCGCGATGTCCATCAACTCAGTTTCCCCGCCACACCCCACAGGAAGGGGGGCGGCAAAATTCAACTTGGGACGCGGATTATAACCCTGGCTGTACTTGAGCGGGATTTCAGCCCGTCGTAGACATCGCTCCCAAATGCGCCCTAACTCCAGCACTGAAACGTAAGCCAGCGTCCGCCGTGTCGAAAATGTAATGCGGTGACGGGTTAAAGATTTTAGCTGTGGGTTGCTGGTACTACCAAGTAGTTCAGACTTTGAATCTTGCAATTCGCAATTCGCAGATTCATTCATTTCACTGCCGGACATTGCCATTCCTCCGTCCATAGTTGGGGATAGTTGTGCAGGATGCCGCAAGCATGACACTGTTCCCGGCAATCCGCGAGCAGTTCTTCGTTTTGACTGCGCGTGTAATCGCGCCAGAAGAATCGTTTTTCCACACCACTATGGAGATGATCCCAGGGCAGGATTTCACTGATATCCAGGTGACGGTAAAGGTAAAAATCCATATCTACCTGGTGTTCATTATATGCCTGATCCCAGGCTTCTTGATTACGTAACTCACTCCATGCATCGTAGCGTGCGCCGAGTTCCCAGGCGCGTTCCACGACAGGCCCTAGACGGCGATCCCCACGGGCCAACAGGGCTTCCAGGCAGGTTTCAGGATAAGGGTTCCAGGAAAGGCTTATGCCCCGCCCGCGTAAATGATTACGTAGAAGCGATTGCCGGCGTTCTACTGTAGCCCGATCTGCAAGTGGAACCCACTGGAAAACTGTGTGGGGTTTGGGGACGAAGGTGCTCACACTGACGTGTACCTCCGTCTTGCGCCCACCCACGCGCCGTCCAATGCCGCGTACTTGCTTTGCCAGATCGATCATAGCCCAGATATCGTCGTCGGTCTCTTCCGGCAGTCCGAGCATAAAGTACAGTTTGAGCGTGCGCCAGCCACGGGAGAAGACCTCTTCAGCCAGGTATACCAACTGTTCGGTGGGAATGGCTTTGTTGATACGGTGCCGTAGTTTATCGCTACCCGCTTCCGGTGCAAAAGTGAATCCGGAACGCCGCCCCCCGCTGAGGATGTCCGCTAAATCCACTGAAAAAGAATCAATGCGCAGGCTCGGCAGTGAGAAAGTGATAGGTTTATCTGGAAATGCGGCTTGTAGTTCGTCGAGTAGTGACCCGATCTGAGAATGATCGGCGGAAGAAAGCGATAGCAGCGCGATTTCCTCGTAACCGGTAGCTTGCGTGATCGCAATGACCTCCCTGAGAATTTCTTGAGCGGGACGTTCTCGTACCGGGCGGGTGACCGCGCCGGCCTGGCAGAAGCGACAGCCACGGGTACACCCGCGCTGTATTTCTACCACACCCCGGTTGTGGGTGATGTCTACGTTGGGCACCAGTTGGTGGATTGGGGTAGGGGGCAGGGTAGAGATGAGGCGTTTGAGAATAGTGTCCGGCGCGGCTTGATCAAGTCGTTCGATAGCGGTAAGGGCACCTGTAGGCGCGTAATTTTCACGATAGAAACGCGGGATGTAAAGTCCCTGGAGTGTGAGCAGATCGCGAAGTTGTTCTTCACGGGAAAGTTGGCGCAGCTCGGCGTATCTATTGGCAAGTTCCAGGAGGATGTCCTCTCCTTCTCCAATCACGAAAGCATCGAAAAAGTCGGCAATAGGGGCGGGATTAAAAGTTCCGTGCCCGCCGCCAATGACCAGTGGGTGGCAAGCATCACGATCTGCACTGTGGATGGGGAGACCTGCCAGCGTCATCAGTTCCAATGTATTGGTGTAAAGTTGTTCGTAGGCCGTGCTAATCGCTAATATATCAAACCCGGCGACAGGACGGTAACTTTCTAACGTGTACAGGGGCACATGCGTTGCCTGCATTTGAGCAAGCATATCCGGGGCCGGAAGGTAAGTGCGTTCTGCCAGGATGTGGGACTGCCGGTTGAGGATGTCGTAGAACAACGCCAGGGCAAAGTTGGACATTCCCAGATCGTAGACGTCAGGAAAGGCCAGGCAGATATGGATATTTACGGCTTCCCAGGGCTTATGGACGGCGTTATATTCGCCGCCTACATAGCGCCCTGGCTTTTGCACGCGATGAAGCATGCCTTCTAGGGTATCCCACGGAACGGGTATCATAGATAACTGGCCATATTACATTAAGAAATCGCGCAATTTTCGACTGCGTCCTGGATGGCGCAATTTACGTAATGCTTTCGATTCGATCTGGCGAATCCGCTCTCGGGTAACATTGAAGGCTTGACCGACTTCTTCCAGGGTATGCGGGCGACCATCCTTAAGCCCAAAGCGCATTTCCAGCACTTCGCGTTCGCGTATGCCTAACTCGCTAAGAATATCCTGGAGTTGTTCGCGCAACATCTGGGTAGAAGTGGCATCCATTGGGTTAGGTCGATCTTCGTCTGGAATAAAGTCGGATAGTTCACTATTATCCTCGTTGCCGACCGGGCTTTCCAATGACATAGGTTCCTGGGAGATGCTGATAATCCGGCGAACTTTGGTCATTGCCCGGCGCAACTTGCGCTCAAGGGGCGGGGGAAGATCCTTATCATCCTGGCGATACTTACGGATGAGGTCTATGTCCTCCGGTTCCAGCACTTCCATCTCTAGCGCAAGTTCATCCAACGTTGGCTCACGTCCGAGGGTTTGCATCATCCGGCGTTGTATACGCATCAGCCGGTTAATCGTTTCGACCATGTGGACCGGGATGCGGATTGTGCGCGCCTGGT
>JAFGFI010000107.1 GCA_016931185.1 Anaerolineae bacterium | reverse complement strand
GTCAATACCGGAGGCAACAGGTCTTTCTCATTCTCGCTTGGAGGGGAACACCAGTTCCCCGCTTACCGTTGCAAACGCCCCCGCTGCCTTTGCTCCCAATCCGCATTGCCTATATAATAGGACATAGTGCATTGATACTTTAAGGGAGGCTGCTATGATCCAACCTCAGACTCTATTCGAACTTATCCCGCCGGGCAAGTTGCGCTGTGTGGTTACAGGTAAATGGCGCAATGATACGCCAGAAGAAAACGTTCGCCAACGCATTGCCCGAAGCTTGATGGAAGATTACGGCTACGATGCCGTTGAGATCGAAGTGGAATTCTCAATCAAGGTCGGTAGCAGTAGTAAACGAGTTGATCTGGCGATTTTTCCACCGCAGAAAGCGCATAAACAGGAACATGTCAGCATCATTGTGGAGTGCAAGCGTGATGATGTGCGCCCCACCGACCGCGATAACGGCATTGAGCAACTCAAGTCTTATTTATCAGCGTGCCTCAATGCACGCTTTGGGATGTGGATTGGCGCTGAGTTCCAGGTGTGGGAGCGTTTCAAGGACCCCGACGGTACCGAGCGGCTAGAACCGGCCAGCGACATTCCACATTTTGGACAGGATGCGCCGCAACCGCTGACATTTGACAGCCTCGTGCCTGCGCAAGAAGAGCTTATTGGTGTCTTCAAACGCTGCCATAACTACATCTATGGCAATCAGGGGATGCAGAAAGAACCGGCCTTTCAAGAGTTGCTCAAGCTCATCTTTTGCAAGGTCTACGATGAGGATACTTCTACCGGTGAAATGCGCTTCTACATCAGCAATGAAGACCGTCGCGCTGAAATTGGGCAGCGCCGCTTGCGCGAGCGGTTGAATGAGTTGTTCAACGCGGTCAAGGAACGCTATCCCTACATCTTCGAGACAGGCGAACAACTGCGCCTGGAGTCACGTGTACTGGCATATGTGGTGAGCGAATTGCAACGGTTTTCGTTGTTACAAACAGAAGCCGACTTCAAAGGACAGGCTTATGAGGAGCTGGTAGGGGCTAACTTGCGTGGAGACCGGGGTGAGTTCTTTACCCCGCGCAATGTTTGCGAGATGGCCGCGGAAATGGTCCTGGCGACCTATCGGCAAGACAAATGGCTCAGTTTACGGGTATTGGATCCGACATGCGGCACAGGCGGTTTTCTGGTCGCTATGATGAATCACTGGCGCGCCTATGCCTACCAGATCGAATTAAACAAGTTTCACGATGAAGGTCGAGCCGCTACTCGCGCCGCCGATATTGTCAAGAATGCGGCGCAACGTCAGCTTTTCGGCATAGACTTCAATCCTGTGTTGGTGCGCGCCGCGCAAATGAATCTAGTGATGCATGGCGATGGCTCGACCAATGTCTTTCACATCAATTCCCTGCTGCCGCCGGGCGAATGGCCTAACACTCCGCAACAACCGGTGAAGGACAAGATCAAACTCAACAGTTTCGACATCATCTTGACCAATCCACCCTTTGGCTCCAAAATCCCCATTGATGACGCTCACCTTTTGGAACAATTTTCTTTGGCTCGCTTCGAAATGGAAAACGGCCAACGCCGTGCTTCGATGCCACCGGAACAGATTTTCATCGAGCGCAATCTGCAATTGCTCAAGCCCGGTGGTCGGCTGGCGATTGTGCTGCCCGATAGTATTCTTTCCAATCCTGGTTTGGCCTTTATTCGTCGCTGGATTTTGCAACGCGCCCGTGTAATTGCCAGTATTGACCTGCCGCAAGTGACCTTTGAACCGCATACCGGCACACAAACCAGCGTGCTGTTGTTGCAAAAGAAGACGGATACCGAGTTGCAGATCGAACGGGAAACAGCGCGACCGCGCGACTACGAGGTGTTTATGGCGACACCCCAGGCTGTGGGTCACGACAGGCGTGGGGGTGTTGAATATCTGCGCACGCCGGAGGGCGAAATCATCGAATATGTGAAAGAATACGATGTTTCACGAAAGACCGCCAATGGGCAAGTTATGGTCGAACGCAAACACCAGAAAACCAAAGCAAAACATGACCAATTGCCCGAAGTGGCGCTCTTTTTCCGCGAGTGGGCAGGCAAGCACATGAGGTGGCTGAATGGCTGACCTTTCACTGGTAGAAACAGCCCCGGTCATTCGCTCATATGAAGACCTGCGTGCGCGTCTGACCGACCTTAGCCAATGGACATCCACGCCCCTGACGTGGTTTTCTTCGCGGTGGTTGTATGATGACACTTGCCGTCTGGATGCAGGGTATTACGCCAATGACGTTTCTTCCGCACAACGCTTACTCCGTGATTGTGGGTTTGATGTGCAACCCCTGCGATCCCTGAAGGTGCAAGCGCACCATTTGACACAGTCTCAACCCCGAAGCAATTTTAAGCGCATCTACACAACTCCCGAACACGGGACTCCTCTTCTGACAACGAGTCAGATCTATGCGTTTCGTCCCCAAACGGACAAATACCTTTCCCCGGTTATGGAGAAGTTACCAGAAATGTTGGTGACGCCGGGGACGATCTTGATCAGTCGTTCCGGTACAGTCGCGCGTTCTGTCCTGGTCAATCAACGGTTATCTCAATTTGCCATTACCGATGATGCAATTCGGGTTCAATCGGGTGAATTGCCTGCGGGTTATCTTTACGCTTATCTCTGTTCCTGGATCGGGCAAACTCTGTTGAGCAAGAGTCAATATGGCGTGACCGTCAAACATCTGGAATCCCCACACCTGCTGGCTTTGCCATGTCCGCGTTTGCCAACAGAAGATGAACAGCAGATTCATGATCAGATTGCTCGCGCCTACGCCTTGCGCGATGAGGCCAATGATCTGCTGGATGAAGCCGACATGATGTTACATCAAGAATTGGGATTACCACGCTTCGATGAAAGCCTGGTGCCTTACCTTGTTGCGCCTCTGCGCGCAAATATTGGCTTGCCAGAGATGCCACACCCCCAAGCATTCACTGTCAACGCAGCGGAGCTAGATGAGCGGCTGGATGCTTCATATCACGTCCCCATTGCGCGAACGGCGGTAGAATTGTTGCGGAAGGGAAAGTATATGCCGATTCACTTAAAACAAGTGACAAGTGATATTTTTGTCGCGCCACGTTTTAAGCGCATCTACGTTGACAAAGAATATGGGACACCTCTTTTACAAGGTTCACATTTACCTCAGATGCAACCCTACGATCTAAAGTACATATCCAGGACGAAACAGGAAGGGCTTGAGCGTTGGCTTATTTGCAAGGATTGGATTTTGGTTACGTGTTCAGGCACTATTGGGCGAGTTGGTTTAGTGTCTTCAATTCAAAATGGATGGGCAGCTTCCCAACATCTGTTACGAATTGTGCCGGATATTGAGAAGGGACACCCTGGCTATATTACTGCTTTCCTGAGCAGCCCTTATGGTCAGAATCAATTAACCGCGAAGATTTATGGGGCTGTTGTAGATGAACTTACAGCAGAAGATACCGAATCTATGTGGATTCCTCAAGCTCCTCTTAACTTACAACGCGCCATCGGCGAGAAAGTCGTCCTGGCTTACGAAAAGAAGGACGAAGCGACCATGCTTGAGGAAACCGCCATCCGCGAGTTAGAACAAACGTTGGAGGCCCACGCGCAGGGGTATCCGGTGGATTGGTGACATGGGGAATGATTTTGTAGCTCTGTTGTCTCTCTTGGGTGGGTGTTGTGGGGCATTATTCCTGTTGGCGTTGATCATGTTCATAGCGACAGAGATCATTGGGTATGCACGCGCCTCGGCGAACATGGACCTACCACTCAAGCGCAAGGGGCTGGCCGGCACTGTGCGTCAGGCGCAGAAACGCTATCGCGAGAGGATACAACACAGACAACGTGAGCGTAACGCGCAAACGCTGACAGATAACCCATTTGCAGACATGCGCACCTTCACCCCCACCGAGTTTGAGAAATTCGTTGGCGCACTTTTCAAGCGTCGTGGCTTTGTTGTAGAACACACCGGAAAACGCAACGACGGTGGGGTAGATTTGATTGTCCACAAAGACGGGAAACGGGCCATAGTGCAGTGCAAATATTATCAGGAAAATAAGCGCATTGGGCCTGATGTCGTCCGTGATCTACGGGGCGCACTAGCCAGAGAGCAAGCCGTCGCCGGATACCTCGTAACAACAGCCGACTTTACACAAGCTGCGATCCACGAATCTCGCGCCGTTGCCGACATGCCGATCATTCTGATCAATGGACAGATGCTTTCCCAGGCTTTGCCGATACCAAACCGTCCCTAGAAACCGTGACCGTGAGTAGCATTACAAATGCCAACCCTTTCTCTGGCTAAAATCGTCATCATCCATCGTGCTCCCGATCATCGCGACGTCATTCCATGCCGCCTCATCATCCTCACCCTCGACGATGTGCGCACGGCACACCGCCTGCTGTCGGAGGGAAAACGCGCACGAAGGGGTCTGCTCTCGAAGGTACTGCGCCACACCCGCCGCGCGCCTTAAGCTCAGTCATTGAAATAGAGTGACAAAGCAAAGAGGAACCAATACCACCCATGTCCGTCTACATGATCATCGAAAGCCAGGTGCGCGATGCCGCGCTTTACGGGCAGTACATTCAATCGGTCGCCCCGATTGTCGAACGCTATGGTGGTCGCTATCTGGTACGCGGCGGCAAAGTCACCCCGCTGGGCAGCGAATGGCATCCAGAACGGGTGATCATTCTTGAATTTCCGGCAGAGGAAAACGTGATGCAATGGTTGGCATCCCCCGAGTATCAAAAAATCGCGTCACTTCGAGAGCAAGGAGCAGCCACCAAAGCCGTGCTCGTGGAAGGCGTGACAGACAAAGCATAAGGGAAACCGTCACTCAAGTAGACCAGGAGGATCTATGGCTCTCGAGATTGTGCAAGTCGAATACTACCACATCACAGTTGAGGATCAAATGACCGGCGCTGCAAAATTACTCTCTGTAATAGCCGGCGCCGGCGTTGACTTTCATGCTTTTAGAGCGATGCCTGTGGAACCGAATCAGACCCGATTCACGCTCTTTGCGAAAGACAGCGCAACGATGACTGCCGGAGCCAGAAAAGCAGGATTGACACTGGATGGCCCTTACGCTGCCTTGTTGATCAAGGGTGACGAAAAATCGGGAGCCTTGGCCGGTATCTACGAGAAATTGGCTCAGGCAGGGATTCAAGTGGGTGAAGCCTATGGCATTGCCGACATCAATGCCGGATATGGTATCCTACTCTACCTTGAGCAAGAAGACTGCGGTAAGGCACTGACTGTTTTGTCCTGAACCATACCCGACGGCTACAGCCATAAAATGTGATACAATGGAAGTAACCGTAGTGGGGTCGACTAAAGCAAAATCAAGCATAACTTTGGCTTTATTGGTGCTAGTTCTGTGAGGAGCGTTTCATTATGGAAGCCTATAAATTCGAAACCATAATCAAGAAAAATGGTGTCATCGAGATCCCTGAAATATCCAAATGGGCGCAGCAGCGGGTC
>JAFGFI010000106.1 GCA_016931185.1 Anaerolineae bacterium | reverse complement strand
TTGATAAAATACCACGCGGGCTTGCGCCGTAGATAGTAGTCTACGATGGTCCAGCCCACCTCGCCCCAACAATCCTCATACATCCAGAAAAGATTGCCCCCACACTTGGAATTGGCATGCATCGCGTCAAGGGCGTAGGTGTACATCAAACCCTGAACCAGGCCACTGTAAAGCAAATAGGCGTCGGGCGTAAGGGTGTCAGGATCGGCATAGTGCTTGCGGATACCCGCATCTACCGTATTCTTCTCAAAGGTATTGTTATGATGTTGCCAGACTTGTCCTTGACGGTCAAAGGGCGCACCATCCAAATAAGTCTCCACCGTCTCCTTACCCGGCGCGCCGATGTAACCAAACTCGGAGACGAAACGGGCCGTACAGGCGTCGTAAGTCTCCGGCGTGATACGCACCTGCATATCGGGATTCATTGTGCCCTCGCCCCAATAGTGACAATCACCCACATCATAAGCATTGGGTCGCCCACCACCGTAAGGCGAACTGTTCCAGTAAGGAATCTCCGGGCAATTGCGCCGCACAATAGCAGGCAGCAGGTAATTATAGATATACGCGCCGCCGCGCGTCTTCTCCTTCCACCAATCCGCAAATCCCCAATGATTTTCATTGTTACCGCACCAGAGGGCCATGCTGGCGTGGCGGCGCAGGCGTTTCGTCTGATAATCGGCCTCTTGCTCCACTTCCTGGCGGAAGGTCTCCAGGTGATCGGGATACGGCGCGCACGCGAACATAAAATCGTGCCAAAGTAAGATGCCGTAACGGTCGCAGGCATCGTAGAAAGCCTCGCGCTCGTAGAGACCCCCACCCCAAATACGCAGCATGTTGAAGTTCGCGTCACGCGCCTCGCGCACCAAAGCATCATATTTCTCATCGCGCACGCGGGCATAGAGCGTATCGGCGGGGATCCAATTCGCGCCCTTAGCATATAATGCCTTGCCTTGCACAGTTTGCCCGTTAATAATGAAGGCAAAAGTATCGTTAGTATCCAGTTCAATGAAACGGATGCCGTAGTTAAAGACATAGGTATCAATGGATTGATCGGATTTTAACAGAATATTTTCATCCTGGATAGTTAGACGAGTTTCAACCCGGTAGAGATGCTGTTCGCCGAGGCCGTTAGGCCACCAAAGTTGAGCATCTTTAATAGGAACCCTCAATTCGACATAAGTTAAGCCAGAGCGCAAGAGGATGCCGGCTTTCGCGCTAAACGCGCGCCCTTGCACGTCGGTGAGCGTAACGGCAACTGTGCCCGACTTGGTTTTGAAATAGTGAAACTGATCTATGACGACAGTAGCATAGATGAGCACCCCTTTTCCATGCTGGACGGGACGCAGGGCCACATCGCGGATACAGGCAGCCTTCATCAGATGCAACACCACATCCCCGCCAATTGCTGTGGTGGGCACGCGGGGACTCCAATCCCATCCCCACGAGTATTGCGGTTTGCGGGCATAGATACGGCGCGGATCGCCGCGCTCCGGGCGGCCGTTGCCCGCTTCCGTGCCCGGACGCACACCGTCGCAGGCGTCCATGTCTGCCTCAGAAATATGTTCCACACCTGCCGTGAGGCACACGAGCAACACATTGTCACCGTCGCGCAGCCATGGCTTCACGTCGCGCACGAAGGGGCGGAACGCGCTTGGATGACTGCCGGCATGGTCTCCATTGAGGAAAATTTCGGCGTTGCAGTCCAACCCATGCATCTCTAACTCGACGATGTCTGCATCCTGCCACCCCTCAGGGGCGACAAAGATACGACGGAACCACCACGAACGCGACTCCGTCCACGTGCAATCAAAACTATTGAGGCCTAACAATGGCTCCTCGATGCGCTCCGCGGCAATCAAACCCTGATGAATGTCACCGGGTACAGGCTGTGAGATCCAGCCATCTTCAAGATATGAGAGTTTATGCGCATTAGCCAACGAGTAAGTGAGAATTTCATCGCGCAATTGCCAGGTACCATTCAGGGAAACGGTTTTGTGCAAAGTAGCTTCATCCATCACACGATCTCCTAATCATTTACAGTTTCGACATCACACCTAACTATTCATCCCATACTTCTTCGCTGCTTCAACCAGGGCGCGGATGTTGTCCGGCGGAGTATTCGCATCCAGTGCACAGCCGGGGCCGAGAATAAAGCCAGTGTGGAAATCCTTGCCCGCGCGCATAATAGCAATGGCCTCGCGGCAAGCAGTATCTACCTCGGCGGGTGTGCCAAACGCCAATAAATGGGTGTCAATGGGGCCAAGGATAGTAGTTTTACCCTGGGCAGCAACAGCAGCTTTTGCCAGGTCGGTTTTGTGGTCAATTTCGGTGATTTGCGCGCCGGTAGCGATAAAGTCTTCCAATATAGGCACCGTATTGCCACAGATATGATGAGCAATCAACTTCCCCTGCGCTTTGAACGCATCAATCATTCGCTTTTGGTGCGGAAAGGCCCACTTGTGGTAGTGTCGTGGGGAGAGTACATCCGGCCCGGAGGGACTTTCGCCAATAGAGGTTGCGTGCGCGCCCGCCTCCAACTGCGCCATCGCAAAGCGCGTCGCCGTCTTGCAGCAATAGTCGAGCAATTGGTCGATGAGATCGGGCTTTTTGTCCATAGCGATGTCAATCATAAAATTCTCGTAGCCGCGCAGCATCAAGGCCAACGAAAACGGTCCCTGGTCACCCCGCCCGATAATGAAGGCTTTGTTGCCGATCTCCCGAACTACAATTTGCGTCGCTTTTAGGATTTCCGACCAGGGAAACGTTGTCCACGGATCACGCAATTCCAGTTTGTCCACGTCCTCTAAACGCTCCAACACCGGCTTTGTAGCCACCGGCGCGGCGTCATCACGGTAAATCACCTCCACCCCACACGCCTCCGCCGAAGAAGAGGTGCCACTTTCCAAGATGAGTACATCGTGTCCGAACTCGCGCCACGCTGCTAATTGTGACTCCGCAAGCAGATCACCATCTTTGAAGACCTTTTGCAACGGTAATCCCAACATCGCGGCAGCAGGCTGAAAGTTATGCAAATCCACCGGCAGACGGTCGGGTTTACGGTGTTCGATCACAGCCAGGGTACGCTCAATGGAATTCATAAATACCTCCAATTACGGATAACAGTAGGACGGACATTCCTGCCTGTCGGGCAGGCTGAAAAGCCTATCCCACATTTTCATCTCTGTCAGGCAGGCTAGAAAGCCTGCTTTACATTTTCAAATTTCCCTTCATGGCGAAGAAATGCAACCAATAGCGCGTTGGACTTTGATAACTGCTGCTCTGTGCAACTATCGTAAAACCACATTGAGCCAACATCGCCATCACTTCTTCTGGTACATAACGGGCGAAGAACCGTGGCGCGTTGTGTTCGTAGGATAGAGGCTCCCAGCCCTCACCCTCGCCGCCCTGGAGTGAAATAAAAAGAACACCCTCAGGTTTCAGAAGGCGACGAAATTCCGCCAGAGCGCGAGGGACATCACACTTGGGCAAGTGCAGGAGTGCGGCGTTACACCATACCCCATCAAAGGCAGCAGGGCAGAAGGGGAGATTGCGCATATCCATCTGTACCAGCGGGCTTTGTACGATTTGGCGCGCTTGCGCCAACATTCCGTAAGAGAGATCTGCGCCGGTGACAGCACAGCCACGCACTTCAAACCACATAATATCGCGCCCGTGACCGCAACCTACGTCGAGGACGTGGGCGCCAGGAGGCAACATGTGCAGGAATTGATCGGCAGCAGTCCCCACTGACTCCGGCATCGTGGCATTGACCCTGGCAAAGTGCGGGGCGATCTGATCATAGGCTGACTGCATCTGTTGATTGAACATAATGTATATTACTTACAAAAGTACCCATATACCCAATGTCACAAAGAATAAGCCATACACCACACGCAGCCGGCCGATAATATGCACCTCTTGCATTCGTTTTTTCAATGCGAGCGCGGAGAGAAGAACCTGTTCCAATAGATTGGCCCTGGGTCTGTACCGTCCCCGCTGAATTTGAATTCCCTGCACAGTAATGATGACGCCACTGATGATGAGAACAAAAGCTATCCCTGTTACTGTCATTACCTATCCTTAATCCAGAGTCAAACATGAATCTTCAGAATGTTTGATGGTGAAGCTCATATTATTTCCATACCTCAAGACCGCTCAGATGTATATCCCCGCCATGCACGTATAGACTTAAACCGGTATAAACGCTCCCATAGGGCAAAAGCATAGTCAGTCCACCAAGAGGATGGCAAAAGGCTTCAACAATATCTTGATCGAAGAAAATATGTAATTTGACAAGTCCGTTTCCTGATTGCAAAGGAGCGACAAGCCGCTGATCATCATACGCGATGAACATAGCCGCAGACGGGATCATCATATATCCTACATCAACATGTTTTTCATTATCAAGTTGTAATCGCATACCGCACGCACTGGCTGAGCCAGGCACAAACTCCATTAGAATCTCCAAAGCTCTAGTTGTAAGATCTAATTTCACGGTAACTTCTGTATTGGAGAGGTGTTGGGCACCCAGGTGGACACACTGCTCACGCAGTGAATGTATCTCCACGACAGGTGCATGGCAAAGCTGCGGGACATCTACACCGGAACACAACGACAGCTCGCGGGGGATCGCTTGCGCGCCGGTCCAGGGACGCGCCTCGTCGGGCGACTGTCGCAACCAGCCCATCAGGATACGGCGACCTTCCGGTGCATCGTTATACGTAACCTCAGCGTAGATAATACCCTGATCTGATGTGAGGGATGTCCCCATAAGCCGCGCATTGCTAAACATGGCGCCGTCGAAGTCACCCACAAAATAGCGCGTGCCGTGCAGTCCCGCACCGAAACCGACATTGTTCGTCTTCAACACCCACTTCACCCGTGCGGGATCGCCATCTACCGCCAATGGAAACAGATCCGGACACTCCCAAACGCCGGGCGCATCCTCCGGGGCATGAAATTCACTGAGAGCCTTCCAATGCTTTAAATCGGGAGAGCCATAGAACACCACGTGGCCTTGCGGCACACCACAAATGTTGACCATTATCCATTGATGGCTCTCCGCGTGCCAGAAAACCTTAGGATCGCCAAACTTCTGCTCACCGATAGCAATCACCGGATTTCCCGCGTATTTTGTAAATGTGCGGCCCCGGTCAGTACTGTACGCGATGTGGATATCCTGTACACGTGGCTCGCGGTAATCGGCGGTGTAGATAGCAACCATAGCGGGCCTTCCAACTTTGCCAAAACCGCTGGCGTTATTGTAGTCAATAACGGCACTGCCAGAGAAGATCGTGTAACCCGCTGCCGGTTCTTCCTCGATAGCGACGGGCAAATATTCCCAGTGAAGCAAGTCATGGCTGACCGCGTGCCCCCAACTCATGTGTCCCCAACTAATCGCGTAGGGGTTGTACTGATAGAATAGATGATACTCCCCATCATAATAGACCAACCCGTTCGGATCGTTCATCCAATTTTGGGATGGAGTAAAGTGAAAACGGGGACGAAAAGCGTTATCGGATATATTCATTATGCTCCCTTGAAAATCGCAAATAGCGAATTACGAATAACGAATTACGGATTCAATTTTCATCCAACTGCTGGTGAACCGACGGTTAATGAACAATTCCCCTGAAAATAGACCGCTAAAGCGGTAGGTAAAAGAAGGTATTGTTGCGGGCGGAGTACCGCCCGCAACAATACCACTTTATATCTTGGCTTTTAGGCCATAAATTTTCATCCTGCTGCTGGTGAACGCACAGCGCTAATGAGTCATTCCCTTGAGAATAAGCCGCTAAAGCGGCAGTCTAAAAGGGAGGTATTTTTGCGGGCGGGGTACCGCCCGCAAAAATACCCTTTTACGCCTCGGCCTTTAGGCCGCAACTTTTCATCCAACCGCCGGTGAATGTTCCTTAAGCCAACAACTTCGCGCGCTCGCGAGTGATGGCCCAACGCAAGGGTTCCCCGGCCAGATAACGATGGAGTTCATCTACCATATACTGGCCCATCCGCCGGCACTCATTAAACATCGAACCAGCAATGTGCGGCGTCAGCACCACGTTGGGCAACGTGTAGAGAAGAGATCCGGGTTCCGGCGGCTCTGGATATGTGACATCAAGCAGCGCGTACACATCGGGCCGCCGTTCCAACACCGCGATCATCTCGGCCTCGCGTACAATAGCGCCACGGGCCGTATTAATGAATGTTGCACCCGGCTTCATCGCAGCGAAATGTGCGCCCGTAATCATCCCCACCGTCTCCGGTAGCCACGGAGTATGCAAGGAAACCACATCCGCACGCCGGAAAACATCATCCAGTGCAACCATTTCCACACCCAGCGCCGTGCCCTGTTCCGCGCTCACATAGGGGTCGTAGGCGATCACGTGCAGGTCAAAAGACTTAAGCAAGCCCACCACCAGCCGCCCAATCATGCCAAGTGAGATCAGGCCCACCGTGCTTTGATAACCACCCGGCATGAACGTCTTAGGTGGGTAGACCTTGTCCCGTTTGATGGCGAAAACATAATCCCAGCCCCGCTTAAGGCTAAACAAAATTTGCGAGAGCGTAAATTCGGCGACCGGCACTGCATTAGCCGCATAGGCACTGGTGATAATAATACCTCGATCCCACGCGGCATCGGTGGCAAAGCCACGGATAGAACCGGAACCGTAAAATACCACTTTGAGCCTGGGGGCCGCCGCGAGAAACACCTCATCCAACCGTGCCATCCCCCAGCCGGAGAAAATCACCTCTGCCTCGGTAAGCACTCCTGGATTCTCCCAGATCATTTCCTGTGTCTGTAGCGGCGCGTAAATGTCCAGTTGCTGCGCTATCGCTGCCCGTTCGGATTCGCCATAGATTTTATCGTAAGCATCCGTGTTAAGTAAATATAAGCCTTTAAGCATGTGTCAAACTCCTTCTGAGCAAGTTTGGGCAAACTGAGCAACTACAAAAGCATAAATGACTCTACTGAAAAAAGCCCTATTTACCGCAGAGGCGCAGAGGACGCGGAGAAAATTTCAAATGATGTGTAATCAAATCTATGGTTGCGCTCCAAAAGATTAATTTTATTAAGTTTTGGTTT
>JAFGFI010000105.1 GCA_016931185.1 Anaerolineae bacterium | reverse complement strand
GGGGATATTCATCCTGGGGATGAATATCCTCTCCGCTCTGGCCGGTCTTCGACCGTACCCATCCCCCGCCCTCACACCGCGCCGTCGGCACATACCCGGTCGCTTGCACAAAGGCCGCATACTGCCGGCGTGTTACCGGTGTCCGTGAGAGCCAATATTCGCCCAGGTACAGACGATGTTGCGGTAATTCCTCCGCCATGGCTCCCGGATCCGTTTGATAAGTGCTCCCCATTGCAAACTCACCAGCAGGAATATGCACCATTTCCGGTTCAAAAGGCTGCCGCGCGCGGCCAGTCACGCGCTCCATCAGCGCGAGAACGACAGATACGGCTACTGCGGGCGAAGCCGCCATCTGCGATCCCCCCTCCACTTCCCACGCTATATCAGGCCGGAGTGATTGCGCGGCTTCGACTAATGCCACCAACCGTCCTTGCCGGTCTAATTTCTCGATAAGTTCACGTACTTTACCACGCTTATGGTCACCCGGCAAGGTATCGTAATCCACACCCAGAGCAAAACAGAGATCGGCCAACGCTGTTTCATCAAAGAGATGAGACAGTAAGGAATAAATGTGTGTACGAAATCGGAGATGCTGCGCCTCGGACGCCTGCGCAGCGGGCAATACAAGTTCCAGTTCATCCGCCAATGCCCGCAATTCATGCTGCCGGGCATCGCCCGGCAGTATCTGTTCACACAACACGCGCAGGAATAACACCAGCGCATTTTCCCCCGTCAGGGTATGGAAAATTCCCAATAAATAGGCAATTGTATCGTCCACGCGATCAAGCGGACTTTCAGAATTTGGAAGCCCACCACGCCAGGCGTGCAACCGCGCATCCACAAATAGCGCGCGCAACTCGGCATCCGTGGCAAACGGTTCACATGTCACTAGCAGCTTTTCCAGACGGTATTTTAGCACGGGCGATATGTCCATCCCCTGTTATGCTCCCTCATCAGTCATTTAGACATATTGCATTTGGGTGCGGTTCAAATGAAATAGTGGGTACGTCAAACGTCAGACGTCAAAATGCGCTCCCGTTTGACGTTTGATGCAAGTACATTCTCCAATTCAAATGAAATACACCCATTTGAAATACATCTAAATTATACAATGGCAACATAGAAATAAAAACCCCCGGCTCCGGCAACCGGAACCAGGGATCATACTGTTAAGTGTCACCGCTCAGACCTGAATAGCTACTGATTACGGCCTACTTACATCTTCAGGGCGCCACGGTCGTGGTGGGCCGTGGCGGCAGATCGGAGGTCGGCGTTGTTGAAGGACGCGGCGGCAGATCGGAGGTCGGCGTCGTTGAAGGACGCACCGGTAACTCGGAGGTTGCTGTGGGTTGCGGCGGCTTCGTTGGGGGTTCGGTGAGTATAGGCGTTGAGGTTGGGTCCGGTTCTTCCGTGTCGGGAGGCGAAGTAGGCGGTGGACTTGTCGGAACCGGCGTCTCAGTAGCCGTCGGCAAAGAAGTAGCCGTCCAGGTAGGGCGGGGGGTAGAAGTAACAGTCGGGGAGGGCAACGGTGTAGCGGTGACCGTCGGCAAAGGTGTAGCCGTTGGTTTCGGTGTCACCGTCGGTTTCGGCGTCATCGTGGGGATCAATGTCGGCGCCGGTGTTGCGGATGAGACCAACGTCGCCGTTGCCCGGGGCGTTGCGGACGCCCGGGGTGTAGGTGTAGGGCGCGGCGTGCCCGTTGCAACAACAGGAGAATCTGTCCCCGGGGCCGGCGTCGCAAACGAGGTCGGGATTGGCGTCGGCGTAGGCGACGGATAAAAGGCAACAGGGGGAACAGAAACCGACTCCCCCCTGGGCGTAAGAATCAACAGCGGGCGCCACACCGGCGTGAGGTAAGACTCCTCCATCGGCTCTACCGGCGTGGCTCGATAATCCACGCGCTTGTAACCGGCATTGGGATCAATATTGGAGACCAGCGTAGCTTTAACCCACCACAACGGTTTAGGACGAATGGCTATCTCCGACACATACCAGATCCCCACAAATCCTAAGAGCAAGATGATCACAAATACCACCAGGTCCCACTGGGAACGCTTATCGTATTTTTTATCCGCCATCTCTGAATGACGCGGCATCTTGAAATGGCGCGTGCTTTCGACCGTCATCGTTTCCCCCTTACTCGCCTAAAGGCTCCCGGGCGCGCACCGGCAGCACCATCGTAAATGTACTTCCCTTGTCCAACTCACTGACCACCTGGATATAGCCACCATGCGCCTCAACGATAGCGCGGGTCACATATAACCCCAGCCCCAACCCGCGCACATCATCATCCTGCGTGTGCATCACGCGGTAAAAGCGGCTGAAAAGCCGGCGTTGGTCCTCCAACGAGATACCGGTGCCCGTGTCAACAACATCCAGGATAACTCGATCCTCACGTGAGTCCACCCGCACCCACACGCGCCCCCCTTCCGGCGTGTACTGGTGCGCATTGCGGATCAGATTCACCACCGCCCAGCGCAGGCGCGCCGCATCTGCGCTGATAGTAGCGACATACCCTGGAATTTCCAGGGAGAACTTCAAGTCTTTATCCTGCATCTTCTCGCGCCAATCTTTCGCCACAGAAGCGATCAATTCCCCAAAATCCACCGGCTGTAATCTTAACCCCAGGCGACCGCTGGCCTCGACCTCCGAAAAATCTAGCAGGGCATTGATCATGGCTACCAAATCATCGGTATGGCGCGCAATACGATTCAAAAACTCCTGCTGGTTAGGATTGAGCGCCGCGCCCGCAGTCGATAAGAGTAAGGAACTGTAGCCCTTGATCGAAGTCAATGGCGTCCGCAATTCATGAGAGACGTGGGCAACAAAGGCGTCTTTGAGTTGTTCGGCCTGTACCTCCAGGGTAATATCGCGAATAACGATTACAGTTCCCAACTGCGTCTCCTCATCGGGTTTAACCGCAGCGGAGTGAACCGTATACACCTTATCTGCTACATACACCCGCCGGCTCTCCATAAGCCAGGGGTTATCTTCATCCACATTCTGATCCCCCCCAGCCAAGGGAAAATCACGCATCGGGCCATATAAGAAATGCTCGGCCATCACCGCCAACATCTCTTCGGCAGCCCCGTTTAACGGGACAAAATTGCCCTGCGTGTCCTCCCAGATCACACCGTCCCCAATACTGGAAAGAATCGAACGCATGCGGCTGGCCGTTTCCCGCTGCGTCTGCAAAGAGACTTCCAGCGCGTCGGTGCGCTCCTCCAATCGCTCGGTCATTTGATCGAAGGCGGTCGCCAGCACTCCCACTTCATCGCTACTCTCAATGCCGGTGCGCTGCGCAAGATCGCCCTCCGCGACCGCGCGCGACGTGCGCACCAAGCGTTCAATCGGATTCGTAATCCGTTGGGCGATCACGTAACCCAGGAAAAAAACACCTACGGTCGCCGCCACAGAAATCGCAGCATAGTTAAAACGGCTGGTAGACGCGCGTTGCAGGACGAAATCCGAGGGCAAAGCAACCGCAAACAACGCCAACTTTTCACCAGCCACCGTCAAAGGAGCATGAACCATACGATAAGCCCGTCCGCGCACCGTAACGTTTTCATACAGTGTCGCCTCATCGCTGGCCAATGCAGCGCCATACAGATCGGGAGACATCGCTAATTCGCGCAAAAGCGCGCGGCGATCCGCCGTATCCCCGGCCAATGCCAGGGTCGTCTCCACCGCCTGAGCCTCCTGGTAGATGACAATATCGGCCATGGCCTGCGACTTTAAATTAATCAACAAGTTGCTTAACGTCGTCCCCATCATCACAACCCCGGCTAACTCGTCCTCCCATTCCACCGGGATCGCCGTAAAGTAGTAATAGCGTTCATCCAACGGATGCGACCCAATCCCCCGCTTCGGAAAAGCCTGGGGATCGCCTTCCTTTAACAAATTGTTGATGATCCACACATCTTGAGGATCAAAATCCAGATCAACCCGCTCCAAGACATCGCCCGTTTTTAACATATGGACCACTGTCTCACCCTGTGCGGTTACAATAATCAGGCAATCCACATTCAGCGTCGTCGCTATGGGGCCGGATAATCGCCATACCTCATCCAGTTGGTTGCCCGCCAGTGCTGCGGCCATCCCCCGCGTGCCAATCACCAACTGCAGATCGGCAATATGCCGGATTTCATGCTGCGCAAGGGCATCCAACACTGCCCGCCCGGATTCCAACACATGATTGTCCAGCCGTTCATTTAAAGACCCGGCCACCAGGTTGATGACTACGTATGTACCCACCAACGCAATAACCAACGTCAGGATGAGATAGGGCAATACAATCTTGCCGCGAATTCTCAAGCCCAGACGAAAGGGACGGCCGGGATGGAGTTGCGCGGCGAGTTTTATTCGTCGTTCTTGCATAATCAGGATCCCTCCAACAACATCACCTACATCAAAGCACAAATTACCTAAAAAAAACTTAACAGCTTGTTACAAAAGAATAAAGTTACAACAAGTATAACCGTGTATGGGGATGAAGTCAAAAGCGGAAGGAAATGGGAGTGGGCGTCAAAGTTTCGCAAGTGCGATTTTCCTTCCGGGAAGCTACGGAGCTGCCACTGCGTGCTTCCCGGAAGGTTGTTGTTGAACCCAACCTTCCGGGAAGTCCACTCGTCTAGAACAGAACAGGAGGTTTCGGTTTGGCTACGGGCTGGTTTTAGGGAGCTGGGCGGAACTTCCCGGAAGGAAGCTAGGATACACCACAAACTCCAAAAAGAAAAAATCCGCTTACGTTTCACGGCAAGGTTCAGAAACCTTGCTTATTAGATTGACATTTCCAGGTAAAACAAGGGGAAAGTGTCAATCTAACTCGAACCATGCCCGTTTCACGTCTCACACTTCACCCCGTCACCTGCCCGCCACTGTTTCAGGTGGGAAAGACCATCTTCAATACGAGAGAGAACGGCGGCCTGTTCCT